>CAZFFP010000011.1:9102-61821 GCA_964518215.1 uncultured Chitinophagaceae bacterium | reverse complement strand
GCAAAAGAAATTTCGCGCTCGCGCGAAGGTCCGCCAAAAAGTATCCCGATTTTCATACCCTGCAAAGGTAAACGATTCGGCAAAGGGAAATTACATGTAAGAAATCAACATTTTATTAATTGGTATTCACGCTCACCGCTCTGTCATACACCCGCTTCATGCCTTCTTCCACAGAAATTTTGGGCTTCCATCCGAAAGTATTTTCTACATAGCTCATGTCGCTGTAGCGCGAGTGAACGCCCACCGGCTTATCTAATAAAGGTTTAATGGTGGGTTGGTAGTCTGCAAACTTGCAGAACACTTCTATGATTTCTAAAAACGAAGTAAGTTTTCCCGAGCCAATATTGATGGCACTGCCATCTTTAATATTATCTAAAGCGAGAAAAATAGCATCCACACAATCGTCAATATGCACAAAGTCGCGCCCTTGTTTGCCACTCCCCCACACTTCAAAAGGGTCTTCTTTTTTGGCGGCACGGGCAGCAATGGCAGGCACCGGATAAGTTAAATCCTGGTCTTCGCCATAACCACTGAACGGCCGCACACAAGCCACCGAAATTCCATAATACTGAGCAGTAATTTGTGCCAGATATTCACCGGTCATTTTGCTCCAACCATAAGTCATATCAGGCTTGCCCAAATTGGTAGTAAAATCAATATCGGTTTCTTTCAGCGCTACGGCATCTTTATCGCCCTGCAAAGAAACGGGATAAGCCGCGCTCGAACTTGGAAACATCACACGTGCCGGTTTGTAGCGCGTAACCCAATAAAAGAATTCCGCATCAATGGAAAGGTCTAAAGCCACCATCATAGGGTCGCCATCAATTTTGGCACGTCCGCCCACAATGGCAGCGAAATGAAACACATCATAAAAGCGTTCGGCTTTCAATCCGTAATCATCGGCAATATGATTTTCGTTGGCTGAAATTTTCCGCAGAAAATCTCTAAAATCTTCATGAATAAACCACAACCTTTCTTCGCTGCCGAAAACTTCGAGATTGTTGATTTTTTTTACCACAGGGAAATCGAACTGATACCAGGTGGATGGATGCGTGCCCACAGAAAGGTCGTCAACGGCAACAATAATATCGTTGGTGGTTTGCAATAATCTTTTAACAATATTTCTGCCTACAAAGCCGGCTCCACCCGAAACCAAATGAAATTTCATAGCTGTATGTGTTTGAAATTTTAAAAAATAAATATGCCGCAAAAGTAAACATTCAATTTGTTTCGATTTTTTGTTACTTTTATTCATCGTAACCAAATCTCTCGAAACGAAAAAATATCTGAACTATGGGTATCTCTTCTAAAACATTCGCACACATTTTTTTCGGCTTAGCCACTTGCTTTTTTATTCAAAATATGACGAGCGCACAATCGCTGAGTCCCGAAGTTATTGCCACGGCAGGCGACTACAATGAAGCCGGTGGAGTATCATTAAGCTGGACGGTTGGCGAGCCGGTGGTAACCACCATTAGCAGCAATGATAATATTCTTACTCAGGGTTTTCAGCAACCCGATTACCGCATCGAAACCAATGTGGAAGATATTTTTAAGCCTTATTTTTCGGTAAAAATATATCCCAATCCTTCTTCCGATATAATTAATATTGAAGTGAAAGCGGTAAAGGATGAAAATGCCAGATTCGTTTTGTTCGATGCCACCGGCAAACAAATCACCGAAATTAATTTGCAATTCAATCAGCCTGCCCTAATGGATTTAAGCCAATATGCTTCAGGTAATTATTTCGGAAGATTACTTTCCGCAGACAGTAAAGTCATTTCTTCGCACAGCATTCAGAAAATTCATTAAACGAAACAATACTCGCTGCTTCGTGTTATTTTGTGCCGCCAATTCATATCGGCTTTTCCTTTTTTAACCTGATTAATGCATTCAGAACACCGCGCCATATTGTTAGTCAATCTCGGTTCGCCCGATTCGCCCGAAGTGGCAGATGTAAAAAAATATCTCGATGAATTTTTGATGGACGAAAATGTCATTGATGTTCCCTATTTACTCAGGGCATTGATTGTTAAAGGATTTATTCTTCCTTTTCGCCCAAAAAAATCTGCCGCAGCCTATCGTTCCATTTGGTGGAAAGAGGGTTCGCCATTAATTGTTATCAGCAAACAATTGCACGAAAAGTTTCAGGCAAAAGTTTCGTGTCCGGTGGCATTGGCAATGCGCTATGGAAACCCTTCCATTGAATATTCACTGAAAAATTTACTTCAGAAATATCCCGAAATCAACGAAATAAAATTGGTGCCGCTGTATCCGCACTATGCTATGGCTTCTACCAAAACGGTAATAGACCAAACCAAATTGGTAATAGAAAGAAACGGCTGGAATATTTCGCTGCAAATACTCGAATCGTTCTACAACGATTCGGGCTATATTGATGCGTTATGCCAAGTCATTCAGCCCTATCTTTCTAAACACGACCATTTTCTATTCAGCTATCACGGGCTTCCCGAGCGACACGTAAAAAAAACTGACACTACGCAGCGGCATTGCCTTCAGGTAGATAATTGTTGTGCGGTGAAAAGCGAAGCACACCGTTTTTGTTATCGCCATCAGTCTTTTGAAACCACTAGACTGGTGGTAGAAAAATTAGGATTGAAAGAAGGGCAATACAGTCAATCGTTTCAATCGCGCTTAGGGCAGGATGCCTGGTTGAAACCATTTACCGAGCCTGAATTGGAGCGATTAGCCAAACAAGGGATCAAGAAAATAGCGGTGGTATGTCCGGCTTTTGTTTCCGATTGTTTGGAAACTTTAGAAGAAATAGCCGTGCGCGGAAAAGAAGTGTTTAAAGAAGCCGGAGGCGATGATTTAGTGTTGATTCCCTGCCTCAACGACCGGGACGATTGGGTGGATGCGTTGGTAAAACTGGCAGAGCCGCAAACCGATACCTAAGCATTTTCATTTTATATTTGCCCTGCTTTAATAAAAAAGGTTGTAGAACAAATTGCACATTAAGGTAGATATGGTTCGACAAGCTCACCATGACACCTATAAAGTTATTGTCACTCTGAGCTTGTCGAAGAGTATTTTTCACAGAATATGTGCAATTTGTCCTACATCCATTAAAAATGAAACCAACCATGAACTTTTCTGAAATTGAACAACTTCTGGGCGACCAATCCGAATATCTTTTAAATTATCAGAGTAAAACCATCATCAAAGACCAACTGCACCTTCCGGGTTCCGATTTTGTGGACAGAATTTTTGGTATTTCCAATCGCAGCAATCAGGTTTTGAACAGCCTTTCATGGATTCATAATACCGGTCGTTTGGCAGGAAGCGGTTATGTTTCCATTTTGCCCGTTGACCAGGGCATTGAACATTCTGCCGGAGCTTCTTTCGCTCCTAACCCCATTTATTTCGACCCAGAAAACATAGTGAAACTGGCTATTGAAGGCGGCTGCAACGCGGTGGCTTCCACCTTTGGCGTGCTTTCGATGGTATCGAGAAAATACGCGCATAAAATTCCTTTCATAGTAAAAATCAATCACAACGATTTTTTGGTATATCCGAATAAATACGACCAGATTCTTTTTGGTGATGTAAAAAGCGCCTGGGAAATGGGCGCGGCTGCCATTGGAGCCACCATTTATTTCGGCTCTGAAGAATCATCGCGTCAGTTACAGGAAATTGCCGAAGCGTTTGAATACGCTCATCAGTTGGGTATGGCTACGGTGTTGTGGTGCTACGTGCGCAACAACGGCTTCAAAAAAGATGGCACCGATTACCACACCGCTGCCGACCTGACAGGACAAGCCAACCATTTGGGTGTAACCATTCAGGCAGATATTATTAAACAAAAACTGCCTACCAACAATGGCGGTTACACTGCTATTAACTTCGGAAAAACACATCCTAAAGTATATTCAGAATTGAGCAGCGACCACCCGATTGACCTTTGTCGCTATCAGGTAGCCAATTGCTATATGGGAAGAGCGGGTTTGATTAATTCGGGCGGTGAATCGAAAGGCGAATCAGATTTGGTAGAAGCGGTTACTACAGCCGTCATCAACAAAAGAGCGGGCGGTATGGGATTGATTTCGGGAAGAAAAGCATTTCAGAAACCTATGAAAGATGGCGTGGCGTTGCTGAATGCCGTTCAGGATGTTTATCTTTCGGAAGAAGTTACGATTGCATGATAAAGCCGTAAGCCATGAGCCTTCAGCCATAAGAAATGATGGTTAAAGGCTAAAGGCTGAAAGCTAAAAGCTAAAAAAATGAGTTGGTGGAAACGCATACGAGAAGGCATTACAACCTCAACCCGCGAGAAGAAGGAGGCACCGGACGGTATTTGGTTCAAGTGCCCCAATTGCAAAGCCACGCTCACGATTAAAGACCTTCACGCCAATTTTCATATCTGCACCAATTGCGGCTATCACGACCGCATCAATTCGTTTGAATACTTCCGCCTGATTTTCGATGCCGAGCCGGAACTGCTGTTTGGCAACTTAGTGTCGGTGGACCATTTGAAATTTGCCGACCTGAAATCTTATGATGAGCGCATCAAAGAAACCCGCGAAAAAACCCAACTCAACGATGCTATGCAGGTGGCAGCGGGCAAGTGCAACAAGCAAGATTTGGTGGTGGCGTGCATGGATTTCGATTTCATTGGCGGCTCAATGGGTTCGGTGGTGGGCGAAAAAATTTCGCGCGCCATTGACTATGCCCTCGAAAAAGAAACACCCCTGCTGATTATTTCCAAATCGGGCGGGGCACGCATGATGGAGTCGGCTTTTTCTTTGATGCAAATGGCAAAAACCGCTGCCAAGCTCACGCAGTTAGCCGATGCTAAAATTCCTTATATCTCAATGCTTACCGACCCCACTACCGGAGGCGTTACGGCATCGTTTGCCATGTTGGGCGATTTTATTATTGCCGAGCCGGGCGCACTCATAGGCTTTGCCGGACCGAGAGTGATTAAAGAAACCATAAAAAAAGATTTGCCAGAAGGTTTTCAACGCTCCGAATTTCTGCTCGAAAAAGGCTTCATTGACTTCATTGTTCCCCGCAACGAACTGAAACAGAAACTAAGCGATGTGTTGTTTTTGGTGAGGGGGTGAAAGGCAAATAATCCGATGTTCTCAAATACCAACTCATAACTACGAACATATTCACCAACGCTGTTTATTTATCTGAATCACAGATTAGCCGGATTAATTGATTTCGCGGATGCGTTATTTCTATTCTTTATGTTTAACTCAATCTGTGTAATCCTGTAATCTTTTTAATCCGCGATTCAGATAATTGTTGCTTAGATTCAGCCAAAGAATTTTAGTAAGTTTAATTTTTACAGCTTACCCGCCCTCACTCTACTAAGTGTCTCAAGTGCCATTCCAAGGTAAGAAGCAATGTACTTGAGTGGGACCTTTTGTATCACTTCTGGGCGCATATTCTTCAGTGTTTCATATCTTTCCCTCGCTGAATTAATTCTCAGCAACTTCAAGTGTTCGCTTCCTAATGTCATATATTGGCTTAATATACTTCTCAGAGCAGTTTCGTACTTCGGAAATTTTTCGAGAAAATCGAAAAATTCTGAATAGCTTGTCCAAATTAATTCAGTAGGCATTAAAGTAACGGCACTTACCACTACAGGCGTTTGTTGAGTAAAGCTGTCGAACGATACTAAAGGTTGGTTTTCAAATATGAAATTAACAGTATGTTCTGTTCCTTTTTCATCGAGATAAAATATTCTTACTGCACCCTTCACCACAAATGCCGCTCTTTTAGATATCGCACCTTGCTTTTGAAGCAGTTCGTTTTTTTCGTGCGATGAAAAATGAATCAACTGCACTAGAGCAGATAATTCTTCTTCAGTAACATGAGTGTATTGTGATAAGAAGTCAATGATCGGTTGCATAGCTTGAAGTTAATACGAATATCATGTTTTTTCTTGGCAACGATAAGTACGTTTAAGCAAGATTGTTTTTCTGCATTTTGAAGACTTCAACAGATTTCCCTATCGGAGATAATCCATAATGGATTTGAAGAGTTTTCTTGTTTCACTCAAAAACAACTAATAAACATTCTCGTAATACTAACCCTAACAACTCCTGAAATACGATTGGTTTGCCAACACTGAAAAAGCATTATTTTCAATTCATGAAACAATTCAAAAACTATGTGTTTTCAAATTGGGCGGGAAACGAAACTTGTTTGGCACAGAAACTATTTCAACCTGAAACAGAAGACGAAATTCAAGCAGTTTTAACTCAGTGTAATAATGAGCATAAGCGTTTGCGAATTATTGGTAGCGGGCATTCTTGGTCGCCTGTTTCCCTTAGCAGAGATTTTTTGATGAGTTTGGACAGGTATCAACAAATATTGAATTTAAATAGAGAAAAACATCAAGTTACAGTTCGTGCCGGCATTAAGTTGTGGCAATTGAACGAATATTTATACAAGCAGGGTTATTCTCTGAAAAATCTCGGTTCGGTTTCGGCACAGTCTGTTGCCGGAGCAATCAATACTGCCACTCATGGTTCGGGAATACAGTTTCAGATACTTGCATCTCAGGTGGCATCATTTAAAATCATATTGCCCAACGGAAATGTATTACAATTATCTAAAGAAACAGATAGTGACTTGTTTCATTTGATTTTAGTGGGATTAGGAAGTGTGGGTATTATTTCTGAAGTTACTTTAGATATTGTGCCACGATACCATCTTCATGAAATCTCGGAAATGATATCATTCGATGAAGCATCTGCTTCTGTGCTGCATTGGATTCATGAATGCGATCATTTAAAACTTTGGTGGTTTCCACACATTGACCGAATTATGGTTTACCGCTATTATAGAACGCAGGAACATATAAACGACTCGAAATTCAGACAGGTGTTTTTTGATGAAGTATTGGCGAAAACAGGATTTAAAACATTGCTTTGGTTGGGCAATAAAAAACCATTGCGCAGACCTGCCATCAATCGCTTTATTTGCACAAAACTTTTAAATTCAATTAACAGGGTAGAGAAAAGTTGGAAAATATTCAATGTTCCAATGCCTCCCGTTCATCGAGAAACCGAATGGGCGTTCGACATACAAAAAACTCCATTACTATTAAATAGTTACCGCGACTTAATAAACCAAGGCAAACATCTGGTAAATTTTGTTCAGGAAATAAGATTTGTTAAAGGCGATAGTTTTGCCCTAAGTCCCTGCCATAAAAGAGATTCGATTTATATTGGCGCATACCACGCAAGTAATAAAGATTGGCTGCCACTATTTCATGACTTTGAACTTTTCGCCAAACAACACGAAGGCAGACCTCACTGGGGTAAAGAATTTACGGTTGATACCAATTATTTAAAAAAACAATTCTCCTGTTTCAACGATTTTTGCAGCAAAAGAAACTATATGGACCCTAAGGGAATATTATTGAATGATATGACAGAGCAGTTATTTAGCAGCGGCTACTAATAAAAATTCTTTTGTAATAAAAATATGAATTGTGTAAGTGCTCATCAAGCCAAAAGCTCCTCATACATTTCCTTAACTTTTTTCACCGTTTGATGAACACTGAAATTTGTGGCAATTTGCTTTTGTGCTTGGGCTGCAAGAGTTGCTTTTAATTCTGTGTTGCGATATAATTCAAGAAAAGCATGCGCCAATGCTTCGGGATTTTTCATAGGCACTACTAATCCGCACTTGCGGTCTATCACCAGCTCTCTGTTTCCTGCAACATTTGTAATTACAGGAACTACGCCTAAGCTCATAGCTTCAATAACAGCCTTGGTAGTAGCTTCGCCTTTAATGGAGGCAAGGGCAAACACATCGCTTGCTTTCACGATTTGCAGCGCATCTTTTCTAAATCCTGTCAAATGAATTTTAGCTTTATTCGGGCTGCTATTGATAATCTTCATGTTTTCGGCATCATCCATATTTTTTCCAATCAGCAATAAATGAACAGGTAGCTCTTGAGGAATAAAGTGGAACGATTTCAGAAGATATGGAATGCCCTTCATGGTGCGATTATTGGCAACACAAGAAATCACAAAGTCGGTATCGCTCAAGCCCAAACTTTCTCTTTGAATCGGCTGCACATCGGCAAACCAAGATAAGTCGTGCCCCTTATTAATTGTTATAGCTTTACTTTTATCAAAAAACAATTGTTGTTGCAGATATTCTTCTACTGCTTTTGCCAAACACATCACCTTGTCCACTCGCGGGTTTAAATGTTTGAGATACGAAGACGGATTGAACCATTCTAAATTTCCGGCATAGCCTCTATACAGCACTACTTTTACGGGAAGATTCATGGAAGCAAAAATGCCATTGGTAATTGCTTTGTTGTTGAAAAGGTGAATAATATTGTATTTTCCTTCCTTCAGAAGTTTTCTGATAAACCTTATGGAAGTCAGACTCAACTTTTTTTCAGGGTGCATTTCTATAACATGGATGCCCGCTGCCCTAAATTTTTCGTTGTAAGCACAATCGCTGTAGGTGATAATGTCAATTTCAATTCCTGATTTTTTCAGCCCAATAAACAACTCTGCCTCCGGGCGCACAGAGTTTGTAGAACGATAATTACTGATAACTAATACTTTCAAGAGAATATGGATTCGGAAATTATAAAATGGAGGGGAAATTCAGCATACATATTGAAATATATAGGCTGCGAAGATACGGGTGTTTGAATGATTACCCTTAACAAAACCCTGATTTACCTTATCAAGTATGGCTTATTCAGGGAATAAAACCAAGCACATCACACTCTGTGCTGAATCAGATATTCTTTAATTGCAAAAAAAAACCGAATGGCTTGAAACAGTTGAATAATCTTTCGCTCATGTAATTTGATATTTCAATAGAATAATATTACTTTTGCTGCTCCAAAAACAAAATAAAGTTTATGTTAATTATTGATGCCAGAGAATCAGATTCGATTGACAAAGCTCTGAAAAAGTATAAGAAGAAGTTTGAAAAAGCAGGTGTTATCAAGCAATTGAGGTCGCGCCAGTCTTTTACCAAACCTTCTATTCAGCGCAGAGGCGAGGTGTTAAAAGCCGCCTACCGTCAGAAAATGCAAAATCAGGAAAGCGAAGATTAATCGCTCATTTTCCTTATGAAATATTAAGCCCCGCAATTGTGGGGCTTTTTCCGTGATGCCTGTTTGAAAAAAATAACATCATTTTGTTTGAAAGTCCCAAAGCATTTTCTATATTCATAATGCCGTATGTATATAGAAAACTTTCTCTCCTATTTGCGCTTTGAAAAGCGGTATTCTGAAAAAACACTCATAGCATACGCCACCGACCTTCGCCAGTTCTCGGAATTTCTATTGAAAACCTATGAAATAGATAATCCGGTAGCAGCGAATCATTTAAAGATTCGAAGTTTTATTGTTGACCAAATAGACCAAAAAATTTCGCCCCGCTCCATCAATCGTAAAATTTCTACACTAAAGTCTTTTTATAAATTTCTGAAAAGAAGAGGACTAACGGAGGGCAACCCGATGCTTAAAGTTATTTCGCCCAAAACTTCTAAAAAACTTCCGGTGTATGTAGAAAACGAAGCCATGAAAACTTTGCTTAATCACGATTTTTTTACCGATGATTTTGCCGGACACCGCGACCACCTCATTATTGAATTGTTCTACAACACCGGCATTCGCCTTGCCGAACTCATGAATATAAAGGTGAATGATGTGGACCTCGCTCAAAAAATGTTAAAAGTGTTGGGCAAGGGCAACAAGGAGCGTATCATCCCGTTCGATAACCAATTAGGAAACATCATTTCAAAATATATTCAGATGAGAAATGAAAATTTTCCTGAAAATAACTTTTTAATAATCACCGACAAAGGCGAACCTCTTTACCCGAAATTCGTATATAGAAAAGTGAAGCATTATCTGACTATGGTTACTACAGTTGAAAAGAAGAGTCCACACGTTTTACGACACACGTTTGCCACACACCTTACCAATCAAGGAGCCGACCTTAATGCTATTAAAGAATTACTCGGACATAGCAGCCTTGCTGCCACTCAGGTTTACACGCATAACAACATTCAAAAATTAAAAGACATTTATAAATCTGCTCACCCTAAAGCTTAATTATTATGGAAATGAGAATTCAAAGTATCAACTTCGTTGCTGACGCAAAATTGATTGATTTTGCAAAAAAGAAAGTGGACAAACTCAGCACCTTTCACGACCGCATTGTTGACATTGACCTTTATCTGAAATTTACTGCTGCCAGCAGTCAGGTGAAAGAAAAGGCTGTTGAAATTAAAGTTCATGTGCCCGGCAACACACTTTTTACCAGTTACAAAGCGCTCTCTTTTGAAGAGGCTATAGATTTTGCGGTGGAAACCATGAAGCGCCAGTTGAAAAAAACCAAATCGAAAGAAAAGGTTTTTGCTTAAACGTTAAATAGTTAAAAGCTATGTGGCTCTGTCGTTTTCGACAGAGCCATTTTTTTTTTGTTTTTCAGAAATTGCTAATTTTCTGATTTCAATAAATAACAGCAATGAAAAGAGTTTTCTTGTGTGGCTAAGCCATGTGAAAATAGAAGCCTCACGCTGATTCGTAAGTATCTTCATTTTTTTTCCAACACAATTCATAATTCATGGCAACTATTGGACTAATTTCCGACACGCATGGTTTTACAGACCCTATGGCTTTAAAACATTTTTCAGATTGCGATGAAATATGGCATGCGGGCGATTTTGGCACCCGTGCGGTAGCAAGCGATTTACAAAATTTGAAACCATTGCGTGGTGTTTACGGAAATATTGACGGGCACGATATCAGAATAGAATTTCCTGAATTTTTGAGTTTTGAAATATCCGGATTGAAAGTGCTCATGATTCATATTGGCGGTTATCCGGGCAGATATTCACCTAAATCAAAATCATTGATTTTGAAGGAGCGACCCAACCTGTTCATTTGCGGGCATTCCCACATTTTGAAAGTGATGCGCGACCCAACGCATCATAATATGTTAGTGATGAATCCGGGAGCAGCCGGTAAAGAAGGATTTCACAAAATTCGCACAGTTTTGAAATTCGAAATTCAAAACGGAAACATACAAAACCTGAAAGCTATAGAGTTGGGATTAAGAGGCGAAGTTCAAAACTGCCTTTAAGAACGAAAAGCAGAACAACAACAACAACAACAACAACAACAACAACAACAACAACATCCTGATATTTGTCATGTATGCCAAAGCAAAAACAATAAGTCAAAACCAATTACTTTTAATTTACGATTTTGCTAATGTTTCGATTAGGATTTCATAACATTGTGTTAAAATCCATCGAACATGATGAAGAGTTTTTCAATAATACTCACTGCGGTATGCCTATCAATAGTTTTTACTTCCTGCAAAAAAGAGGATAAAACTAAAGAAGGAACGTTCACCATTTTAAGTTACAATGTTGCCGGGCTTCCCGATTTTTTTTCAGGCTCTAATCCCGAAGTGTATAGCTCTATTATTGGCGAACTCATTAACGAATATGATATCGTGCATCTTCAGGAAGATTTTTGTTATCACGATTCCATCCGTTTGCGAAATACACATCAGTATGTAACCGAAACTACCGGATGTATTCCCGGTGGCAGCGGACTGAATACTTTTTCCAATTTCCCGATTTTAGATTTAGACAGAATAAGTTGGGACGACTGTGCCGATTTTGATTGCCTCACGCCTAAAGGTTTTACTTACACTAAAATTGAAGTAGCCACCGGAGTATTTATTGACTTTTATAATATGCACGCCAATGCACAATCGTATGAAGAGGCTTTGGCAGCACGCAGAAAAAACATCATTCAGATGTGTGCCTATATCAATGAAAAATCAGCCGGCAATGCCGTGATTATAGCCGGAGATTTCAATTCGCGTTATACGAGAGCCGGAGATACCATAAAAACTTTGTTGGATATGGGCTTTAAAGATGTTTGGATTGAACTGGTGCGCAATGGCAATGTGCCTGAAAAAGGCAGTAGCGCTTTAACTTCCTGCGACCCAGACCGCTCTGCCGCTATCTGCGAAAAAGTAGATAAGGTATTTTACAAAAGCAGCGGAAAAATTGTACTCATAGCTTTACAATATCAATTAGACGATGAGCGGTATTATTACGAAGGGAATGATACCCTGCCACTTTCAGACCATTGGCCCCTGCTTGCAAAATTTCAGTATAAAGCAAAACAGTAACAAATACTGTTGGTGAAATTAAATTTCAGAAATTATTTTCAATTTGTTTGTAATCACTTCAACAGATAAGTGAAGTTTCAGTAAATTGAATGCTGAAATTCTAATGCTGAATGTCCCCCAACGAATACATCAAAGGCAGAGGTGCGCAGTATAATGCTCAGAACCGTTTTGAAGAGCGGCAGTTGGTACGCGAACATGAAGAAGGCATTGACGAATGGGACGAATTGCATACCGATGAGCGCACCGAATACATTGAAGTTTTTCCAAAAACCATTCTAAATAAAGTAGAAAGTCCCGACATTGGTATGGGCTGGAGCATGAACCCCTATCAGGGATGCGAACATGGTTGCATTTACTGCTATGCCCGCAACACCCACAATTACTGGGGCTATAGTTCGGGAGTAGAATTTGAACAAAAAATTCTGATTAAAAAAAATGCGCCCGAACTTTTAGAAAAAGCGTTGATGCATCCTAAATGGCAACCTGCCACCATCATGTTTTCGGGCAATACCGATTGCTATCAACCTGCCGAGCGCAAGTTTGAAATCACCAGAAAAATGCTTCAGATATTGCAAAAATTCAATCACCCGGCAGGCTTAATCACCAAAAATTCGCTCATACTCCGCGACCTTGATATTCTCACCGAAATGAACCATAAGGATTTGGTGCATGTGAGCATCAGCTTTACTTCTTTAGATGAAAAATTGCGAGGACTGTTAGAACCGCGCACCGCTTCGGCAGCAAAGAAACTGAAAGTGATTGAAACGCTTTCAAAAGTCGGCATTCCGGTTAATGTAATGTTGGCTCCGGTTATTCCCGCCATCAACAGCGATGAGATAACCGATATTGTAAAAGCTACTGCCAATGCCGGAGCATCGAATATCAATTATTTAGTGGTGCGACTGAATGGCGCTATTGGCGATTTGTTTCGCGACTGGGTGCATAAAAATTTTCCTGACAGAGCCGCTAAAGTTTTGCATCAAATAGAACATCTGCACGGAGGCAGTCTGAACGACAGCCGCTTCGGAAAACGCATGAGAGGTGAAGGTAATTTTGCCACTCATATTCACGATATGTTCACCGTTGCCAAAAAGAAATACTACAAGGACAGAAACATGAAGCCTTACAATTATTCATGGTTTAAACGTCCGGACAAAGGACAGTTGAGTATGTTTTAAGAAAAACTAAAATTCTCTATCGGGATTGAATGCTTCGAGATAATCTGCTATTCTTCTCAAAAACGAGCCGCCCAAATAGCCGTCAACAATACGATGGTCATAAGAAAGCGAGAGAAACATCATGTGGCGGATGGCAATGGAATCGCCCGATGAAGTTTCAATGACCACAGGCTTTTTCTTAATAGCGCCTGTTGCCAAAACTGCCACTTGCGGTTGACTGATAATGGGTGTTCCCATCAAATTGCCGAAGGTGCCTACATTGCTGATGGTGAAAGTGCCGCCTTCAATATCATCGGGTTTCAATTTATTGTTGCGGGCACGGAAAGCAAGGTCGTTCACACGTTTGGTAAGTCCTACCAGGTTGTATTGGTCTGCATTTTTAATAACGGGAACAATTAAATTTCCTGAAGGAAGCGCAGTTGCCATACCGATATTGAGGTCTTTTTTGATGACTATTTTATCGCCCACTACCGAAGCATTGATTTTCGGAAAATCTTTGATGGCTTTGTTCACCGCTTCTATAAACAAGGGAGTGAAAGTAATTTTTTCGTTTTCGCGGGCTTCAAAAGCTTTCTTCACTTTTTCGCGCCACAACACCATATTGGTTACATCTGCTTCTACAAATGAAGTAACGTGTGCCGAAGTTTGTTTCGATTTCACCATATTTTCCGCAATGAGTTTTCTCATGCGGTCCATTTCGATAATTTCGACATTGCCGGTAATGGCAGGCTCCGGTTTTTTCTCTACCAATGCCACTGGTGCAACTTCAGCTTCTGGCGCTTTCTCTGTAACTACAGAAGAAGCAACCGTTGCTTTTGCCGTGCCGCGATTGGCTACATAATTTAAAATATCAGATTTAGTAACGCGGTTCTCTTTTCCCGTGCCCGGAATATTTTCCATTTCGCTCATGGAAATGTTTTCATTGCGAGCAATATTCAACACTAATGGCGAATAAAATCTATTACTGTTCGAATGTCCGTTGGTTGAGGGGGATGCCTGTTTTATTACAGTTGGTTCTGCTACAGCCTGAGTAGTGGCAGCAGGAGCAGAAACTTTAGAAGCTTGGGCAGCCGCAGGTGCAGGCGATTCTATGGCAGATTCTCCGCTGGTGCTAATAATGGCTATTGGCTTCCCGATAGCTACCACTTCTCCTTCCTGATGCAATATTTTTATTAATGTGCCGCCATGTGTTGCGGGCACTTCAGAATCTACTTTATCGGTAGCTATTTCGAGCACCGATTCGTCAGCTTCCACAGTATCCCCTTCTTTTTTCAGCCACTTTAAAATAGTAGCCTCCATAATACTCTCGCCCAGTTTGGGCATTATCAGTTCAACCTGAGCCATAAATAATTGAGTTAAATATGCGCCCCAAATTTACAATATATTCGGCAAGGGGGATTTGAACAACAATGAGTGGTAATTAAACCTGAAATCGTCTTTAGCAATATTCTGAACTACTTCTCCTTCAATCCAAACTCTTTAAGCAAGGTGAGCACATGAGGATTTTTCTGAACCATGTGTTCTAATTTTTCTTTTCCTGACAATATTCGTTTTGCCGATTCGGCTTCCTTGTTCAATTCCACAATGATATGTGCCTGTATGCCTGTTTTTTCTTTCAGAAAATGGAGAAAGTTTTTCTTTTCTTCTTCTAAAGTTTCTTTCTGCACCAAAGCATTGACGGTTATTTTTATAGCGCCATCGGCTGCCACGGGGTGGTTGAGTGCAAACACCGATGCCACATTGGGTTTGGAAGTCGTTAATATTTCAGTATATAATTTCCATATTTCATTCAGCATATCTTGCTCCACTTCTTCGTGAACTTCAAAAAATCCGGCTTCTGCCTTTTGCAGTTCCTGCTCTTTTTGTTTTTGTTCAATTTCTTTATCTACAGAAGCCAATGAGAGTTCTGAATTGAAGCCCAAAACCTTTTTTGTTTTTACAGTCGGAACGGTTTCAGTGGGTTTGTTTTCTGAAACAACCGGTTGAGGAGTTTCTTTTTTTTCTTCAGAAGGTATTGATGTTGAAGCATTTTGTTGAATCGCACTTTCCGTTTTAGGCTGCAAAGGTTGTAGCAGCGCTACTTCACCATCAGAGTTTTTTTTTACTTCGGAAAAATGTTCCGGTGAAATAGATAGAATATTGGGAAGTTGCGAAATTTTTATGAGACAAAGTTCTACATGCAGTCGCTTATTTTTAGAAGCCTTGTAATGCAATTCGCATTGGTTCGACAAATTAATTGCCGAAAGCAAAAACCCTGAAGGAGCCACTGTAGCTTGCTGCATATATCGCTCACGCAAAACTCCGGAGGCTTCCAGCAAATTGGCAGTGCGGGCATCTTTACACATGAGCAAATTTCTGAAATGCTCACTGAGTCCTTCTGTCAATAAATCGCCATCGAAACCTTTGCGCAACACTTCATCGAACAGCAACATGGTTCCTGAAATATCTGTAGCCAACAACGCATCGGTGAATTTGAAATAGTAATCGTAATCAAGAATATTCAGATTGGTCAGCACCGAATCGAGCGTAAGGGTATGGGTAACATGGTCTGTCAATCTATCGAACATGGAGAGTGCATCGCGCAACGCACCGTCTGCTTTCTGCGAAATAATATGTAGGGCATTCACATCCGATTCAATATTTTCTTTAGCGCTGATGCCTTGCAGATGCTTCACTGTGTCGGCTACGGTAATGCGATTGAATTCGTAAATCTGACAGCGCGATAAAATAGTGGGAATGATTTTGTGCTTTTCGGTGGTAGCCAGTATAAAAATGGCATAAGCCGGAGGCTCTTCCAGCGTTTTCAAAAATGCATTGAAAGCCGATGACGAAAGCATATGCACCTCATCTATGATATATACTTTGTATTTGCCTGCTTGTGGCGGCACCCGCACCTGACCCACCAGTTCGCGAATATCATCTACCGAATTGTTCGATGCAGCATCTAATTCGTGAATATTGAAGGAAGTGTTTTGCTCAAATGATTTACACGAATCGCAAGTGCCGCAAGGTTCGAAATCGGAAGTAGGCGAAAGACAGTTGATGGCTTTTGCCAAGATACGTGCACAAGTGGTTTTGCCTACACCTCTCGGTCCGCAAAACAAAAACGACTGAGCCAGATGCCCGCTGCGCAACGCATTTTTCAATGTAGTAGTTACGCCCTGCTGTCCTACAACATCCTCAAACAAACGGGGACGATATTTTCGTGCCGATACGATATACTGTTCCATCGCGGTAAAATTATGGAATTTCGCAGTGTGGTGCAGCTATTCCATGTGGATTACTTAAAATTAAAAGCAGAAAATGATTTTGAATGTAGAAGTTAAGCCTCATGCAGGTAAAAATGAGTATTTCATTTTGAATGAGCATACCATAAAAATTCGCATCAAAGCGCTCCCGGTAGCGGGCAAAGCCAACGAAGCCATTATTGAATACTTGTCGGAGATATTGGATTTACCTAAATCGAAAATCATTTTGCAGAAAGGAGCAACTTCAAAGTATAAGCGGTTTGATGTTAAAGCAAGTGAAGAATACATCCGGCAGAAGATGTTATCAAATAATTCCTAATAACCCGAACAATCATTTTTCTCTCCAATTCATTCTGCTTAGTTTTATCGCTTCAATCAAACTATTATCATGAGCGATAAAACAATAAGAATTGCTGGGGTGCAGGGTTTCTATGGCGACAGCCCTATGGGCGCTATCAATGTTGTCATGGAGCAAGCTGCCGATTATCTGGTGCATGATGCCTTAGCCGAACTCACCCTTTCCATTTTGCAAAAAGACAAACTTCAGGATGCCAATATGGGTTATGCCCGCGATATTGAAGTGTTGGCAAAAGTGCTGTATCCCGCTGCATTTATGAACGGTATGAAAGTAGTTACCAATTCGGGCGGACTGAATCCTGAAGCGGCTGCACAAAAAGTAGCATCCATTCTGAAAAAAAACGGAGTGAGCGGCATTAAAATAGCCACCATTACGGGCGATAATCTTTTCGCCCAATTGAAAGAAATGCAGGAAGCCGGATTAGAATTGGAAAACATGGATACCGGACTCCCCTACTCTACTTCAAAATATCAGGCTACACATGCCAATGTTTACATAGGCGCTGAAAGTGTCAAAGAAGCCTTGGACCAAGGCGCTCAACTCATTTTAGCCGGCAGAGTGGCAGACCCTTGTTTAACGTTGGGAATTTTGGCTCATGAATTTGGTTGGGAAATCGAAAACCCGAAAGACCAAACCGAATTAGACAAGTTGGCTTCGGGCATTGCCATCGGGCATTTGTTGGAATGTGGCGGACAGGCTTCGGGCGGCAACAGCTATGCCGAATGGCCTATGGAATACGACACCTGGAATTTGGGCTACCCGATTGCACACGTGAAAGAAAATGGCAGCGCGGTGTTTACCAAAACACAAAGTTCCGGTGGGAAAGTAAGCCGCGACACCCTGCGCGAACAATTGGTGTATGAAATTCACGACCCTGCCAACTACATTACACCCGATGTTACGGTGGACTTAACTTCGGTATCGATTGAAGACCTTGAACCCAACCGCGTGGCATTTTCGGGTGTGAAAGGCAAGCCGCGCCCCGAAAAACTCAAACTCACTATGGGACAAATGGAAGGCTATATTACCGAGCAGTTTTTCTTTTTTTCCTATCCTTATGCTTATGAAAAGGCTCAAAAATTTATAGAAGCCGCCAATAAAATATGGGACAACCTTCCCGTAACTATCGAGCGTAGAGAATTTAACCTCATAGGTATCAACGGCATACATGGCGATGCCGCTCCCCCGCCCTCTCAGGAATGGATAGCACAAATGAACGAAATAGGCGTGCGCGTAGTGCTGAAACATAGCGATGAGCGCACCGGGAAAATATGCATGGCAGGCATCACCTGTTTGGGTTTAAACGGACCTCCCGGCATTAACAGCATGCCCGGTTGGGGAAAAATAAACCGTATGCAACTGAGCCTGTGGCCCACCTTAGTGCCGCGAGACCGAGTGAAAGAAGCCGTGCAATTGATGGAGGTTTGAGCAGGGAATTGGATATTGATTAAAAATCTTTAACTCTATGGCTCAGAATTATAAATTTCGTGTAGAATAGCATTTTAGATAATCGCTTATTTAATACAACTTAGAAATAATTGAAGTGAATAATGGCTAAGCAAAATTTATGGACAAAAGAACAAACAATTGTTGCATTAAATCTTTATTGCAAAATTCCATTTAATAGGGTTAGTTCAAATCATCCAGATATTATTCGTATTGCAAAAATCATTGGAAGGACTCCGAATTCAGTAAAAATGAAAATCGGAAACTTCGGAAGTTTTGACCCGGAATTGAAAAAACGAGGAATTGTTGGTTTAGGCAATACCAGTAAAATGGATGAAATTGTTTGGAACGAATTCAATTCAGATTGGGACAATCTTGCTTATAAAAGTGAATTACTGATTTCAAAATTCACTAATCAACCAATTGAAAAAGTTTCAGAAATTAATCTTGCTGATATTCCTTTAGGCAAAGAAAGAGAAGCAATCATTAAGCAAAGGGTTAATCAAAGTTTTTTTCGTTCAACCATTTTATCTTCATATAACTTAAAATGTTGCATTACTAGATTGTCAGTTACTGACTTCTTAGTTGCAAGTCATATTGTGCCGTGGGCTAAGGATGAAAAGAACAGGCTAAATCCACATAACGGTTTATGTTTAAATTCAATTCACGACAAAGCATTCGATAAAGGCTTCATAACGATAACTCCTGATTTTAAAATTAAAGTTTCAAAACAGTTAATTGATTTAAAAAAGGAAAATGCTGTTTCAGAATTATTTTTAAAATACCAAAATCAGTCTATCATTCTTCCAGATAAATTTCTTCCTTCAAAAGAACTTTTAGAATACCACAATCAAAATGTTTTTAAAAATTAAAATTCTGTAAGGAATGAAAATTGTTCTTCCAAAAGGCAATTAAAATGAACATACTAGTTCATGAGTTCTATCAGGATAATAAAGAATGTTGGATTTTCGCTGGTTTAATTAAGCTATAGTTAAAACCAAAACTTACCATCACAATCTAAATACCACTTTGGAATATTGATGTGAGTTTTTTCATTTATGTAAATACAGGATGAAATTTTCAATAAATCTTGTTTTTCAGTTTCCTTTAAATTAGAAGTTGCAAATTCAATTAGTTCTTTCCTACTTTTCATATTAGAATATTGAAAAGGGAAGTCTACTATCTTCTGCTTGAGATTCTTGAATGTGTATATAAATTGAATCATCATATGTGCAAAATTATTCAAACTAAAAATGAAGAACAACGGACTATAGTCTACATCTAAACTCCATTTTAATCTGAGATTTTAGTCTTGATTGTGCTTTGTAGATAAATATTGTCGCAAAACATAAGCACAGATTCACTGAACACAAAATCTCCAATACAGCCCTAACGCGGCAACCCAGTTCTAATATTCGCTTTCAAATCGTTCAGTATGTTGAACAAGCCGAAGAAAGTGCGGTTGAGGTAAATGGCATCGCGCTGTCCGCGTGCCTGACGGCTTTTAATCAGTTCTTTCTTCAACTCAAAAAGCTCATCGCGGTTAATGATGTTTTTTATAAAATCATCATCGCTGAAATCGAAAGTTTCGCTGAAAAAAGGCTGTGAGACATGACGCAGGGTTTTCGAAGCAAAACGAAACAAATATTCCTGAGTGCGGGGCGGGTCGGTATCGTGTATGAGGGTGAGTTCTTTAAACAATTGGAGCAAACGGACATCGTCCTGCAAAATGCTCTTATCCAATAGCCGCATATACGAACTGTAAAAATCTTTGGTGAGTGTTTTCACACAACCAAAATCTATAATGCCTACGGTTCCATCGGTATTTATCAAAAAATTTCCGGGGTGCGGGTCGGCATGAAACGTATGCAGCGTATGCACCTGATACTCATAAAAATCCCAAATTGCCTGTCCCGCTTTGTTGCGCATTTCCTGCGAAGGGTTGGTGAGCAAAAATGGTTTCAGCGGAATGCCATCTATCCATTCCATGGTAAGCACCCTGTCGCTGCTGTATTCTGAAAAATATTTCGGAAAATAAAGATTAGGAATGTGCGCGCATTTTTCGGAGAAAAAAACCGAACGCTGCAATTCAAGTTTATAATCGGTTTCTTCCAACATGCGCTCTTTTATTTCGGCAAAATGCTCTTCAATTTCTTCTTCATTGGCATTCATGATTTTGAGCGCAATGGGTTTCACCATGTTGAGGTCCGATACTACACTGTCTGCCACACCCGGATACTGCACTTTCACGGCTAATTTTTTTCCGTTCAACATGGCGCTATGCACCTGCCCCATCGAGGCGGCATGAACCGCTTCATGACTGAATTCGTCAAAAATTTCCAAAGGTGATTTTCCGAAGTTCTGGTGAAAAGTTTTCACCACCAATGGAAACGATAAAGGTGGCGCGCTGTATTGAGCCATCGCAAATTGCTCCACATAGGCTTTGGGCAAAATGTTTTTATCCATGCTCAGCATTTGCGCGGCTTTCAGGGCGCTACCTTTCAATTCGCCTAAGGCATTAAACACCATAGCGGCATTAGCGCGGTCGAGGTCATCGGAAGTGGCGCTGCCACCTGCCGCTTTTTTAGCATAGTGTTTCAGATAATTGCCTCCGACTTTGGCTCCCGCTTGAGCAAATTTAATAGCGCGCGATACTTTTGATGTGGGGATTTTTTCCTGTGAGTCAGACATTTTTTAGACGTGAGATTTGAGATGTTAGATGTTAGATATGAGAATTGAGTAGTGAGAGTATAGATTTTAGAAGTTAGAAGTTAGAAGTTAGATTTTAGATTTCAACCATTCTTTAAAAAGTATAGGTAACGTCATTACGAGGGAGGAACGACCGAAGTAATCTGTTGTTGTTCAATAAAACACAAATAAAGACTCCACTACGTCCCGTTCACAATGCCGACTTTTGAAATACCCTCAACAACCTACCCAAACACTTCAGCTTTCGACATTTATTTTTCATTTTTTCCTTTATCTAAATGAATGTTTTTAATTTTCAACATTAATTCAGCATTCAGTCTTTAACATCAATCTCACATCTAAAATCTGCCTTCTAAAATATTTATTTAGTGTTTTTTCCCTTGCTGCACAACAAATTTTCCAAAGTCAATGGCTGCATCGGCAGCATTTCTACCCAACAAATCGAACAGCAGATTGGTTGATTTTTCAATGAAAACATCGGTGTCGGAAAAATCTTCAGACTCGTCATGCGCCCAAAAGTCGAGGGTTGCCACCAATTGCATCCACAAAAGATTTTCATAGTATTGCTCCACCACCGGACGATTCGTCAGTTCTTCATTCAGCTTTGCCATATCCAGAATTTCGCGGGCATAGGGCAAAAACGATTGTTTCAAAACATCCAACTGATGCACTTGCAGCAATCTCCAACGGAAATTTTCAAAAGATGTTTTAAGCCACGGCTTTTCATTAAAAAAAGTTTCTGCAAAAGTAAAATAGAACGCAAGCAAACGTTCGCGCGCGCTGTATGTGGCATACTCTTCCGAAGCATTCAGTTTGTCGAAAACAGGTTGTAACAATGCGCTCCAAATATTTGCTTCCAAATCTCGCAGGCTTTCGAAATATTCGTAAAACTCGTTTTCATCTACAAACAAAAACTTGCACAGACGATAGGTGGACGAAGGGAAAATTTTTACCCGGGCGCAATAATCTTTGTAACCTTTTACAAAAAATTCAGCGGATGTTTTGGAAGCAGTAGTGGTAGTCATCGGTCAGGGATTTAAAGCATTATTGATAAACTCAACGCGCCACAAGCCGCGAAGTTCATTTAAAGCAAAACCGGTGGCGGAATCATCGGGATATAGGGTTTGAATGGTTTTTAAATCTTCTTCCGAAATGTCTTCACCCGCTTTGCCATGACATTTCAAACACAGCGGATTCAACAACATGATGGGCTGGTAGTACTTAATTTTTCCGCTTTGAAGTTTCAATTCGGGTTCGGGGGTTTGTTGTTGAGCCAAAGCAGCCTGCATTTTTGTAATCAGTTGCAATTCAAAAGTATTGGCTTTGTTGAGCGGATTGCGGGGTTTATGCGAAACTCTATGAACCTCAACATGGTGAATTTTTGATACACTATCGGTAATAGGCAAAGCATGAACAGAGCAAAACTGCAAAGCGTGCGCCACTCCTCCTTCCTGAATGGCTTGCTGCAGTTGAGCTGCCAGAGCCTGCTGAACCAAGCCTGCAATGGCAGCGCCTTGTTCTTTCAACTCGGTTTCCTTTTCGGTATTAATTTCTGTAGTAGTTTTATTGTCGGAACCGGAACGAGTATTGGAATTGCAGGAAGCAAAAAAAATAACCGGTAAGACTAATAACAGTCGAAACATCATAATACAAGAGTTTATGTCAAATCTACGAAAAATAGGAGTGTTTACTTCGGGTGGCGATGCTCCCGGAATGAATGCCTGCATACGGGCGGTGGTGCGCACCGCCTTGCATCAAAACATAGCGGTGGCCGGAATTATCAGAGGCTACGAAGGCATGATAACCAATGATATCGTTGATATGGAATACACTTCGGTGAGTGGTATTATTCATCGGGGCGGCACTATTTTGAAGTCGGCACGCAGCGAACGATTTTTAAAAAAAGAATTTCGCGAGCAGGCTTATCAGCATTTGAAAAAGCATGGCATTGACGCATTGGTTGCCATTGGCGGTGACGGCACTTTTAAAGGCGCGTTGCAGTTTCATTCCGAATTTCCCGACCTGCAAATAGTGGGCACGCCCGGCACCATAGATAATGATTTATTCGGAACCGATTATACCATAGGCTTCGATACTGCAGTGAACACCGCGGTGGAAGCCATTGATAAAATTCGCGACACGGCAGATTCGCACGACCGTTTGTTTTTTGTAGAAGTAATGGGGCGCGATGCGGGTTTAATTGCCCTGCACAGCGGACTTGCCGGTGGCGCGGAAGATATTTTGATTCCCGAAACCAAAACCGACCTGAACGAACTGACGGCAAGAATCAAAATGCTGAGAAACAAAAAGAAACAATCGTTCATCATAG
The DNA here is from genome assembly GCA_964518215.1 of uncultured Chitinophagaceae bacterium. GTDB lineage: Bacteria > Bacteroidota > Bacteroidia > Chitinophagales > CAIOSU01 > CAYSGX01. The sequence goes on along the minus strand of CAZFFP010000011.1, from coordinate 38,377 downwards.
TAGTAGCAGAAGGCGATGAAGTGGGTGGCGCGTTTGAAATTGCCAAACAAGTGAAGCCTATGCTTTCAGAATACGATATCAGAGTAACCGTTCTGGGGCATATTCAGCGCGGAGGCAGCCCTACGGCTTTAGACCGCTTACAATCGAGCGAAATGGGCATGGGTGCAGTGGAAGCGCTATTGGCAGGAAAGAAAAATATTATGATTGGAATTGAAAATCGAAAAATTGTAGAAGTGCCTTTTGAAAAAGCCGTGAAACAACATTCTGCCATTGACGCGCGGATGCTGAGTATGATGGAGATTTTGTGAGAAACGGTTTTGAACTGAATGTGTATGAACCGAAAAGAAATGAATTAATTTTGAATTGCTATGAAGATTAACAACAAAGCTGATTTAATCAAAGTTTTTCAAAAGCACCAACACGAATTGGAGAGAATTGGAATTAAAAAACTGGGATTGTTTGGTTCGTTTGTTAGAAATGAAATGAACGATAACAGCGATGTGGATGTGTTTGTAGATTTTCATTCGGGAAAAAAAACTTACGACAACTTATTTGAATTGCACGAATTGCTTGAAAAAATAACCGGAAGAAAAGTTGAAGTAGTTACCCCTAAAGCCTTAAGTCCGTTTATAGGTCCTCACATATTGAAAACTGTTGAGTATATCAACTTCCAATCATGAATTGCTCCGGCATATACTGCTCGAAACAAATTTCATATTGAAACATGCAGATAGCATTTCTGAAGATGAATTTTATAAAAATGAAGTTTTACAAAGAGCGTTTGTGCGTAGTATGGAAATCATGGGTGAGGCAGCCAAACGGATAGAACCTGACTTTAAACTTCAGCATCCGGAAATTGAATGGAAGAAAATCGTTGGAACAAGAGATGTTATGATACACGATTACACAGGAGTTGATTATGAAATTGTTTGGAATATAATCAGCACAAAACTTCCCGAATTGAAAGAATGGGCTGAAAGAATTTTAGAGACAGATACTTTATGAAAAAAATTCCGCTCCAACGCATTTCTGTTTTTTCTTCAATAATAGCAGCACTTTTTATTATACTGGTGCTTGTATGCGATGGGCAGGTAAAGAAAAAAGCAACAGGAAATGTTTTTTCAAACCTCAACGAATTACCCGAAAACAAAGTAGGGCTGGTGTTAGGTGCCAGTAGAAATTTACCCAATGGCAACACAAATTTATATTTCCGTTACAGAATAGAAGCGGCAAAGGCTTTAATTGATGCGGGCAAAATTCAATACATCATTGTGAGTGGCGACAATCATATTCATGAATACAATGAGCCTGAAGATATGCGTCAGGAACTCATAGCGCTGGGTGTGCCGCACGAAATTATCTATCTTGATTATGCGGGATTCAGAACTCACGATTCAGTTATTCGCTGCAAAGAAATTTTCGGTCAGCAAAACTTCACCATCATCTCTCAAAAATTTCACAACGAAAGAGCCGTATTCATTGCCCAATCAAAAGGGTTGAATGCCGTAGCTTTCAACGCGCAAGATGTGCGGGTATCGCAAGGATTCAAAACTCTGCTGCGTGAAAAGCTGGCTCGGGTAAAATTATTTTTAGACCTGTTTATATTGAATACCAAGCCTAAATTTATGGGAGATCCTGTTTTGATTGGCGAATAATATTACTTGATACCCTTAAAACAAAAAAGCCATCGCTTGCGAGATGGCTTTTTTGTTTTATTTGGGAAGGAAAAGGAATTACAAATCCACTTTATGTCCGTGCTTTTCCATTTCTTTTATTTCAACTTCAGTATAGGGTTCGGTTTGAGGAATGAAATCTCTGCCGTCTTTGCTGTAGTCGTAGGGCCAACGATGCACACTTGGAATTTCACCGGGCCAGTTGCCATGTCCGGGCTGGATGGGCGTAGTCCACTCCAAAGTGGTAGCACCCCACGGGTTTTGTTCGGTTACTTTGCGACCAAAATACATGCTGTAGAAATAGTTGAACAAAAACAGGCACTGCACCGCGAATGAAATAATGGCAAAAACCGTGATAAACACATTCATGTCTTGATACTGATTAAACTGTTCGAAGGCATCGAACTGAAAATAACGCCTGGGAACACCGGTCATACCCATGTAGTGCATGGGCCAGAAAATCATATAACTCGCAACTATGGTTACAAAGAAGTGGATATAACCCAAAGTATTGTTCATGTAGCGACCAAACATTTTAGGGTACCAGTGATAAATGCCCGCAAACATTCCAAAGAAAGCAGCCAATCCCATCACAATATGGAAGTGAGCCACCACAAAATATGTGTCGTGCAATTGAATATCAATGGTAGAATTTCCGAGGAAAATACCGGTAAGACCCCCCGAAATGAAGAGCGATACAAAACCAATGGCAAACAACATGGCAGGAGTTAAACGCAGGTTGCCGCGCCAAATGGTTGCAATCCAGTTAAACACTTTAATAGCCGAAGGCACCGCAATCAACAGCGTAAACAATACGAAAATGGACGCAACAAAAGGATTCAATCCGGTAACAAACATGTGATGCGCCCACACAATGAACGAAAGAATGGTGATACCTAAAATCGAGAACACCATCGCTTTGTAACCAAATACGGGTTTACGGGCATTCACCGAAAGCACTTCAGAAACCAAACCCATCGCAGGCAGAATAATGATATACACTTCGGGGTGACCTAAGAACCAAAACAAGTGCTGAAACAAAATTGGACTGCCACCGGAATATGCCAACGCTTCGCCACCAATGTATATATCGCTGAGGAAGAAGCTAGTGCCTAACATGCGGTCGAACTGCAACAAAATAGCAGAAGCAAACAATGCAGGGAATGATAAAACGCCAATGATAGCGGTAAAGAAAAGCGCCCAAACAGTCAAAGGCATTCTGAAGAATGTCATGCCTTTGGTGCGCAGGTTAATGATGGTTGCAATATAATTCAAACCGCCAATAGTTACAGAGGCGATGAACAAAGCCATTGAAATGAGCCATAAATCGGTTCCTAAACCAGAACCCGGATTCGCTTGCGGTAATGCCGATTGAGGCGGATACATAGTCCATCCTGCGGCTGCCGGACCTGTTTGCACAAACAGTGAAGCAAACATCACCATACCGGAAACAGCAAAGAACCAGTAAGAAAGCATATTCAGCATGGGCGATGCCATATCTCTCGCACCCACTTGCAACGGTATCAAAAAATTGGCGAAGGTTCCTGAAAGACCAGCGGTCAATACAAAGAACACTAAGATGGTTCCGTGCATGGTAACCAAAGCGTAATAAAATACAGGGTCTAATTTTCCACCTTCAGCCCATCTGCCCAAAAGCGATTCGAGAAAAGGAAACGACTCTTCGGGCCAAGCCAACTGCAATCTGAAAATTACAGAAAACAAACCTCCGATAAATGCCCACATCATACCTGTTAAAAGGAATTGCTTGGCAATCATCTTATGGTCTTGACTGAAGATGTATTTAGTAATAAAATTATCTTCATGATGATGCTCATGTCCGTGAGCTTCATCGTGATGCACGTGAATGTCGGTATCTGCTGCGTGTGCCATATTGTATAAATTAATTTCTTAGTTCTGAAATGGGTTGGGTAGAGGTTTCAACAGCCTCCGTTTCGCCTTCTGCTACATTAGTTTCCGGCTCATACATGGGTTTTTGTTGAGCGAACCAATCATTATATTCTTCTTCACTTTCCACCACTACTTTCACTTTCATATTCCAGTGAGCGGCTCCGCAAAATTCGGCACAAGCCAATATGTAATCAAATTCAGGATTACCTGTTTTTTCGCGCATTTCGGCAGTAGTAATGGTAGGTGTCATCCAGAATTGCGTGGGAATACCCGGCACACAATCCATTTTTAATCTGAAATGCGGAAGGTAGAAGTTATGTAAAACGTCCTTCGCTCCTAACTTAAACATCACCGGCTGATTCACCACCAAATGAATTTCGTTTGGCATAAAGTCGTCATGGCTGGCAGGGTCTTCAAAATTGACACCAATAATATTATCGCCTGTAATTCTTTCAAACTCGCGCTGACCCAACTGACCATCTTTGCCGGGATAACGAATAATCCAGTTGAACTGCTGCGCAGTTGCTTCAACAACAACAGCATTTTCGGGTGGGGGTCCTGTAATTTTATACCAAGCTTCGATACCCATTACTACCAAAACCGTCAACACAATTGCCGGAATAACTGTCCATGCAATTTCTAATTTGTTGTTTTCAGGATAGTAATAACCGAATTTTCCTTTTTTGAAACGGTATCTGAAAGCAAACCAAAACAAAGCGATATGGGTAAGTATGAATACAATGCCTGTAATGACTAAAGTAACATCGTATAACATATCAATAGAAACACCATGAATAGAAGCAGATTCGGGAAGGAATTTTTCCTTCACCGCCCATCCCGATAAAATAGAGGCAGGCAACCCGACCACCAGCATGACTAACATCAAGCCGGCATTCATACGATTCGCCTCTTCAGTAGGCAGCCCCTCTTTTTCGCCTTTCAAAACGCCCAACAACTCGCTGGTTTTTGCCACCTGAACGATGACAACAAAAAAGAGAATTACGGTAACTATGATTAATAAACCTATCATGTGTTCAATATTTTATTAAGGTTTCAACTATGTTTTTGTTCAAAAATTTTCGATTTCCAAACAGATATTTATTATTAAATATGGTGCTGCAAACTTTCTTTCAAATAAGGGTTGTTCACCGGAACCAAAGAAGATTTGGTTAAGGTAGAGAATACCACAAAAATGAAAGCGCCTAAAAATCCTAAAGCCATTGAAATTTCCAACCAACCAAAGCCTGCATTTTCAGCGCCAACGGCACCGGGCATTATCATGAGGTAGAAATCTAAAAAGTGTCCGAAAATTATCATGATGGCAACAAACACCATAGTGTTGATTTGTCTTTTCGCTTTTCTTTTCATCAGCACTAAAAAAGGCAATGCAAAGTTGATGATAAAATTGAAGAAGAAGAGGAACTTAAACCACCATCCGCTTTCCCAGCGCTGTGTGAAGTAAATGGTTTCTTCAGGAATGTTGGCATACCAAATCAACAGAAACTGAGAGAAATACAAATAAGTCCAGAATACGCTGAACCCAAACATGTATTTGCCAAGGTCGTGTAAATGGTCTTCAGTTACATTTTTCAAATAACCTTGCGAACGCAGATAAATCACAAACAAGGCGATAAATGAAATGCCTGCCACATTGTAGCTGGCAAAATTATACCAGCCGAAAAGGGTGCTATACCAATGCGAATCAATAGACATTACCAAATCCCATGAGCCGGTAGAGGATGACACGGCAAACACCAGAATAAAGAATGCGGAAAAATATTTCAATTTGGTATAGTTGGTCAAACCGCCAATTTGGTCTTCTTTAACAGAAAGCCTTCTAAGGAAAACAGAGAAGAAACTCCACAAAGCCACATAAGCTACAATTCTGAAACTCCAGAAAGGAATATTCAAATACCAGCTTTTGCTGTCAATAATTCTATCGTAGTTAGGGCTGTTTATGTCTACCAACTCAGGGTCGGTCCAGTGATAGAGATGATGAAAATGCAAAATGGTGCCCAACAAAATCAGTAACAGAAATGCGCCTGTAACGGGAATAAAACTACCCATAGCTTCGGGCACTCTGCGAATGAGCGTATGCCAACCGGAATAACCCAACTGGTGCGCTGCAATGAAAAATAAACCCGACAATGCAATGCCGTTGAAATAATAGGCATTCAGCAGCAAGTTAGCCCAAACGCGATTCGAATGGTCGCTGTAGGCAACAAACCCGCCAACAATGCCCAACAAGCCAATGCCCATCAGCACGAAGCAGGCTTTTTTAATATTAGCCGGAAAATTGAACGTTTCAGTCATGGTAGCTTATCGTAATTTCTGTGATTCAAATAAATTAATTCGCATTTTCTGCAAAAGGACCCACTTTGCCCAAGCGCTGTATGTAATACACCACTGCCCATCTTTCTTCTGCCGACATCTGCGAAGCGTATCCGCCCATCAGGTTTCTGCCCCAGGTAATGGAGTGAAACATTTTGCCTTCGTTTAAGGTAGGCAGACGGTCGGAATAAGCCGGCACCGGAGGATAAACGCCTCTTTGAACAATAGCACCATCACCCGCACCTTCTTCACCATGACAAACAGCACAATAAACAGTGTAGAGTCTTTTACCTTTCAAAAGGGTAACATCGTTTTTAGGTAATGGATTGGAAAGTTTGGCACCAGCGGCTTCATACCCTTCATTGGTATTCGGAAAATAAGTTTTGTGCATGTATGAAAGCTGTGTGGCTTCATTGTTTTCGCCTTTGGCGGGTAATACTCCTCTCGGAATGGTTCCGCTGACGGGTTTACGGGCATTGCGCCCATCCTCGAAATTAGGATTTGTAGCGTATGTTTCATAAGCCTGAGAATATGCCATATCGGGCACAAAAGTTCTACCGGGCTTTTGCGGGTCGTTGCCGCAGGCTGCCAACATCAGGACTATGGTAAATGCGAAAGCTATTTTTGAAATATATCTCATTGCTATCAGTGTTCGTCTTCGTTAAAGTCTTTATTTTTTATTTCTACAACACCACATTCTTTTAATGTTTCGTTGATTTTTTTCGCTTCTTCTTCAGTAATATTTTCAGCGGCAAAAACCATAGCGAATCTGTCATCGGTGATGCGCTCATCATAAATTCGGGGTTGTTTTCCGGGGAACAAACCGTTGCGGGCAAGGAATACCAAAGTCATGGTAACCGATGCGCTCAATACGGTGAATTCGAAAGTAATCGGAATGAAGGAAGGAATAGACCAAAAAGGTTTACCTCCATAATTAATGGGATAACTCGAAGTGAACACCCAGGTCATAAATGAGAAGGCGAACAAACAGCCGCACAAGCCCACCCAGAAACCTACCGAGTGCAAGCGCGAATCTTTGTAACCCAATAGCGGCTCGATGCCGTGAATGGGAAAAGGTGTGAGCACATCATGTATCTTCAAACCTTTCTGACGTGTTTGCTTGATTGCTTTAACCAGCACTTCTTCGTCATCAAATAAGCCTACAATGAATTTATCCATAGTTCAGTTTATTCTTTATTGTGAGCAATGTTTCCTGCAACTTGTCCGCCACCGGCATGTCCTTGTTCTTTCTCATGGGCATACATGGTTTTCTTAGCGGTTTCGCTGGAAGTTTTAAAAATGGCTTTTACTTCGGCAATAGCTACTACCGGGAATGCACGGGCAAAAAGTAAAAACAGCGTCAGGAACAAACCGATGGTTCCGGTGTAAATTCCTATTTCTACCCAAGTAGGCGAGTAATCTACCCAGCTTGATGGAAGGAAGTCTCGATGCAAAGAAGTAACAATGATTACAAAGCGCTCGAACCACATACCGATGTTTACAAAAATCGAAAGGATGAAAGTAACCATAATGCTTCTGCGTAATTTTTTAAACCAGTAGAACTGGGGAGAAATTACGTTGCAAGTCATCATTGCCCAGTAAGCCCACCAAAACGGACCTAAAGCACGATTGTAGAAAGCGTATTGTTCGTAAATGTATCCTGAATAGAATGCTAACACCAACTCGGTAATGTAGGCAATACCCACTATCGAACCGGTAAGTAGAATAATCTTATTCATGGATTCGATATGCGCAATGGTAATGTATTCTTCGAGTTTCAACACTTTTCTGGTAATAATCATCAAGGTTTCCACCATGGCAAAACCAGAGAAAATAGCGCCTGCAACGAAGTAAGGTGGGAAGATGGTAGTATGCCAGCCCGGAATTACTGATGTAGCAAAGTCGAACGATACAATGGTGTGAACCGACAATACCAAGGGAGTTGAAATGCCTGCCAACACCAAAGCCAAGGCTTCAAATCTTTGCCATTGTTTAGCTGTGCCCGTCCAACCGAAACTCAATGCATTATAAATGCTCTTGCGGATTTTCGATTTGGCTCTGTCGCGAATGGTTGCGAAATCGGGCAACAAACCGGAATACCAGAATAAAACTGATACGGTGAAATAAGTTGAAATTGCAAATACGTCCCACAACAAAGGCGAGTTAAAATTCACCCATAAAGGACCTCTGGTGTTCGGATAAGGGAAGGTAAAGAATGCCATCCAAGGGCGCCCCATGTGAATGCCCGGAAAAATAGCCGCGCACATTACCGCGAAAATGGTCATGGCTTCCGCAGCGCGGTTAATACCGGTTCTCCATTTCTGACGGAACAATAACAACACGGCAGAAATCAGCGTGCCCGCGTGACCGATACCAATCCACCAAACGAAGTTAGTGATGTCCCAAGCCCAACCAACGGTTTTGTTCAATCCCCAAGTGCCGATACCCCAGAACACTGTCCAACCCAAACAGAAAAACAACACCGCGGCAAAAAAGCCGGTGATGCTGATGGCAAGCCACCAAAGCAGCGGAGGAGTGCCCTGAGTAGAGCGCACAATATCTGTAGATATCTGCGCATAATTTTTATCACCTAAAATCAGTGGTTCTCTAATGGGTGATTCGTAGTAGGATGCCATTTAGTTCTTTATTTATGATTTCAGTTATTGTTTCGATATGCGATTTTCGACTAATCGATATGCGACTATGTTTTAATCAATGCTTTCTGTCATTCTGAATTCCTACTGCGTAGAGCAGGAACACGCGAAGTGAAGAATCTACTTTTATTCTTTCACACCCAAGCTCTTACACTTAGTTGTTTCGCTTCGCTAAACATGACAGAGAACAGTGTTTTACTTTTCAAATCAACCCCTCTGTTCCATTTCCTTTTTTCATCCCCCTGCCTTTATTTTCGTAACAATCCTTCGCACAAGGGGCCTTTTTTCACTTACTCTAACATTTCAAACTTCTAACTTCCAATATCCAAACCCAATCAGACATCCGAAATCAGAAATCAGAAATCTTTACGCTTCTGCGGGTTTGTTTCTCACTTTAGTGAGGTAAGCCACCGAAGGAAGCGTGTGAATTTCTTCAATTACTTTGAAGGCTCTTTCGTCTTCAAATTGTTTCGCCACCACACTGAACTCATCGTTCAAATCGCCAAACGAAATAGCTCCTGCCGCGCAAGCGGTCTGACAAGCCACTTTAATATCTCCGTCTTTCAGTTTGCGGTTTTCTTTTTTCGCTTTCAACTTGCCTTCCTGAATACGTTGCACGCAGAAAGAACATTTTTCAATAACCCCACGTGAACGAACTGTTACATCAGGATTCAACACCATACGGGTTAAATCTTCGGTCATGCCATGAGGGTCCACATCGTTATCAAGGAAAGTGCCTTTGGTAAAGCTATCTGCACCCCAGTAATCGAACCAATTGAAACGTCTTACTTTATAAGGACAGTTGTTGGCGCAATAGCGGGTTCCGATACAACGGTTGTAGGTCATTTGGTTCAAACCTTCCGCGCTGTGGTTGGTAGCAGCTACCGGACAAACGTTTTCGCAAGGAGCGTTGTCGCAATGCTGGCACATCATAGGCTGAAACACCACCGATGGATTTTCATCATCACCGGCATAGTATCGGTCAATACGCAACCAGTGCATTTCCCGGGCTTTGCGCACTTCATCGCGCCCCACTACCGGAATATTATTTTCAACATTACATGCTACCACACAAGCCCCACAACCCACACATGAGTTCAAGTCAACCGACATGCCCCAATGGTGTCCGGGAAATTCATGATAACCGTATAAAGTAGTAAGGTGGTCTTGAACAAATTTACGGTCTTCGTTACCCGCTAAAGGATTTTGTTTGTATTCCTCTAAAGTGGTTTCTTTTACTATTTTACGTTCGTTCAATCCATCGTGAATACTATGGTAGGTTTGAGTTTGCGCCAACTTATAAGTAGCTCCTGTTTTAGAAGAAGAAGCGCCACCGGCATATTTCGCAAAAGATTTTCCGTTGAAAGCAATGAAAGGATAAGCGTTTTTGCCCACCATTCTATGCTCAATATCGTTTCTGTCTTTTAATAAGTTGTAACGGTAAGTATTTTCATGATTGTATTGATTGGCTTTGCTTGCCATTTCTCTGCCATAACCCAATGCAACGGCATACACGCCATAAGCGGTTCCGGGCTGAATATGAACCGGAAGTTCCAAAGTATAACCATTGGCTGTAACAGTAATCACATCATCGGCTTTGTAGCCTTTATCGGCAGCAAATTTTGGAGAAAGCGCTACGTAGTTATCCCAAGCCACTTTTGAAATCGGGTCGGGTAATTCTTGTAAATACGGATTACCGGAATCTTTACCCTGACGCACACCCGATTTCTCATAAACTACCACTTCTTCTCCTTCCCCATCCTTTTGAGCAACAACAGCATTTGCTGCGGAAGCCACATCGCCTGCAAAAGCAGTAGCACCGGCTGCAACACTTGTTTGTGCTACACCATCATGCACGCTTCTGTCCCAAAACAAGTTGAAAGTGGTGAGGTTATTTTGATTCGGGAAAATAAATTTCTCCCAGTATGCTTTGATATAATCGTAAGCGGTAGTATTATTTCCGGTGAAAGCCAGCAAGCTTTCCAAAGCGCTGCGGGTATCAAACAAAGGCGCAATGGTAGGCTGCAAAATGCTGAAAGTGCCTGCTTTTGGTTCGGCATCGCCCCAACTTTCTAAGTAATGATGATCGGGCAAAAGATAGTTACAAGCTATTGCTGTTTCATCTAATTGGTCGCTGAGCGAAACTGAAAGTTCGGCTTTTTTCAGAGCGTCTTTCAATTCGGCAGCATTGGGAGCAGTATATAAAGGATTGGCAGCAACAAAAATTACAGCGTTTACATTTCCACCTTTCAAATCATTGACAAACGAAGCGAAGGCTGAATCGCTACCCTGCCTTAAATTGTAGCTGTTATTGAAATCAATAGTGTTTCCGTAGTTGCCCAACAACTGGTTGATGGCATTCACCAAAATTTGAGTATTGGCATTGTTGGAACCAGAAACTACCAGCGATTTTCCGGCAGCGCGATACAATTCGGCAGCAGCTTCGCTAACAGCAGCTTTGGCAGCATCATCGAGCGATGGATTGGCATAAGTGGCAGCGCCTGCAAGATTGGCAACTGCATTATACAACGCCAAAACCACAGCATCTTCCTGCGAGGGTTTTACCACTACTCTCTTATCGGCACTGGAGCCTGATTGTGAAAGAATAGATTCGAACTGATAGTGTTTATTAAGATTGTTCGGATTGCTTTTACTTACTTTTCTTCTTTTGGCATACTGCGACATAAATTCAACGGGCGAAACCCAATCGCGCATAAAATCAGCACCCACGCTCACAATCACATTGGCTTTATCGAAAGAATATGCAGGTATGGTGCGTTTGCCAAAACTAGAAGCATTAGCATCTAATATTCCGCTGAACGAAACAGCATCGTAAGTTACATGCTGTGCATTGGGGTATTTAGCTGAAAATTCTTTGATGGCATGTTTCAGCGAAGGGCTGATAATGGTAGATGAAACAATGCGAATATTGCCACCTTTAGCCTGAATTTCCGCTAATTTGGAAGCAATGGCTTTGTCGGCATCTGTATAAGTAGTTACTTCACCGTTGGCAATAGGTCCTTTAGGGCGAAGATTGTCGTAAAGACTTAAAACCGAAGCCTGAGCAACGGCACTCGTGCCACCATTGGTAACGGTTGAAAGTTCGTTGCCTTCAATTTTAATAGGACGACCTTCGCGGGTTTTCACCAAAACACTCACATAATCGCTGCCATCGAAAAAAGTTGACGCGTAGTAGTTAGCTACGCCCGGAACAATTTCATCGGGTTTAATAGTATAGGGAATAGATTTGCGAACAGGCATTTCACAACCTGCGGCTACCGTAGCTGCGGTTACGCTGAAACCCAAAAATTTGAGAAAGTCTCTGCGCGAGGAAGAAACTTTATCTATACCTTCATTTCCAAGAACCAAAGGCAATTCTTCATTGAATTCCTTGCCGGTTTGTTGGATAAACTCCGGAGCGTTGTTCTTTTCTTCTAACGATTTCCAGTATTTATTTTCAGCCATCAGAGTATGGTGTTTTTTGTTATGTTTTTTTTTCGACAGTGCGATATGCGACTGTTCGATTTTCGACTTTATTGTTTGTTATTTCATTTTTTAACCGTCAGCTAAAGCAGACGGCAATTGTTATTTCAACTTTCAAAATTCTTCCTCATCCCCAACGCTTCTAAAAAAAACTAATTTCCAACTTCCAACTTCCAACTTCCAATTTCAAATCCGAAATCAGACATCCGAAATCCGAAATCCGAAATCTTAATAGTGGCATTTCTGACACTCGGTTCCACCGATTTTTTCTACCGTAAATTTCTGTCCGCCTAATTTTTCGTGATACTTCTTATATATCTGGTAGTAATCGTTTTGCGCGAAATTCACTTCGTTGGTGCGATGACACGAAATACACCAACCCATAGAAAGGGGAGCATGTTGATGCAACACTTCCATTTCTTCCACAGCGCCATGGCAGTTTTGACATTCCAAACCGGCAACGGCTACGTGCTGTGAGTGATTGAAATATACGTGGTCGGGCAGGTTGTGAATGCGCACCCACTCGATAGGCTGCTGCACCTGAGCCAATACTTCTTTAATATCTGAAGAAGTGTATTTTTTCTCGGTATCGCTGCTGAGCCAATCGGCAAAAATTTTCTCGGCATCTTCTTTTGAAAGCGAAGCGAAATCTTCAATAAACTCATTCTTATTAGGGTCGAAACCGATAGAAGCGTAAATCTTGGTGATTTCTTTTCTGCCGTCCTGAGGTCCGTTCTGAACTCCCTTGTGGCAATTCATACAAACGTTGGCTGAAGGAATATTGGAATGTTTGCCTTTATCTGCCGAAGAGTGGCAGTATTGGCAATTGACTTGATTGAGACCTGCGTGCAATTTATGAGAGAACTTAATAGGTTGTGCAGGCGCATATCCCTGCTGACGACCTAAGTCAATGGCGCTGTTCACCACACCTGCTCCTACCCAGCAAACAAAAAGCAATACCAAAGTGCCGATAATTTTCTTGTTCTTATATATAGGAACAGGAACCGGAATGGGCTGGCCTTCTTTCACCATAATGAGGCGGTCCAACACTGAATTGACACGGAAGAGTATCAAAGCAATCACTATTAATAAACCTACTAAGAAGTATAATAATAAGGTAGTTTGTCCGGCATCGGCTCCTCCGCCTGCTGCAGCACCACCAGCATCGGCTGTGGCTGCTACGGCAACAGGATAAGTTCCATCGCCATTGGCTTGCACGTAAGCGAAAATGTCGCTCACATCATCATCGCTCAACTGACCGAAAGCAGTCATTACAGATTTATTGTATTCGGCAAAAATGGCGTTGGCATAAGGATGTCCGGCTTTAATAACTTCCTGTGAGTTTTTCACCCATTTGTAAAGCCATGTTTTGCCGTCAATACCATTGAACGCTTGGTCAGCCCAGCGTTTTTCAGAATCATACAAGCCGGGACCAATGAGTTTTTGCTTCACTTTATGACAACTGGCACAATTGGCTTTAAAGAGTTTTTCGCCATTAACCAACTCAGGCGGAGCATCTTGTGCAAAAATGTTAGAAGTGAAAAGCAGTGCGCTAATGAGGAAAAATGCAGAGAGAAATGTTCTTTTATACATACGCTATCGCGCTTTACCGTTGAGAATTGTCAGGAATTAGTCAAAATTTCCGCACGCAAAACTATATCACGAATTTGATTGCACCAACTAAAAGCGTAAAAAAAAGTTAACAACTTTCAACACCCTGAAAACACTTAGAATACTTTAAAACATTAGTGTTTCATAAGACATTAGAAATAAAAAACCGATATGGTGGATAAAAATCTGAAAGGTTATTGAACAAAAAAGGAGGAAGAAGCAAGTTCAAAATGCAGTATTTGTCTCTTTTAAGATGGAAATATGAAAAATGATATCTCAAGAAGCCTTATTTATTAGAACATTATTTATCGAGCATCGGGTTAAAAGGAATTTCACCACCAAAGTTCTGAACCGCAATAACTTTCGGAATATCCTTTCCGGTTAATGATTTCTGTTCGACAACTGCTGCACAACCCATATTGTGATACATTTTATCGAGCATATTTTTTTTATGCTCGGTTGACTGTATCCAGGATTGAACAATGCGCTTGGCAAGTTCAAAATAACTTAATGAGCCAATCACCTCATTATTTCCCCAAGTATAAAAATACATTCCGTCAGATTTTATAAAAGGTTTTCCCTCCTGATAATCCAAAACAAATTCTTTGTTGATATTCTCTCCCACATAATTGTTCTTAAATTCAAAATATCGTGCTCTTTGTTCTACCGTTCTCATCAATTTTTCGTGAGGATTTTCATGGCGATAAAAATTTTTCGCATTCATCTGCATAGCATGAAATAAAGCAGCATTTCTCAATTCGGGTGAAAAGGATAAAGGCTGTTTTTTCATTTTTTTTCGATAGAGATTGGTATGGTAAAAAATACAGGCATTGAGTAAATTAATATCAGGGCTTTCTATATTGAAAATTTGATGTGCCGGTAAAAATGTATCGAAAGTTTTCCAGGTAAATTCTACATAAAACGAATCGGGAAATGCAGTAGGCGCTAGAAGCACGGGAGCAATATAATTATTGAATTTGTTCTGTGCCCCTACTGTGTTGCAATTAGTAATGCAACAAAGCACTAAAATACTTTTCAAAACCATTGCAGAAATAAAATTCGTAAGGCGCATGATTTTCATTGAAAAATTATGATTTACAACGCAGCAGGAATGTAATTGTATATAAACAACGTTTCAAAACAAAAACTCACTTTCACTTTATAATACTATTCGTCCTTATTTAAAACAGGTGAGTACTTTGCCGACAGAAACAAAAACATAGAATTAAACAAAGCAAAAAACACCACTCCGCTTTGTGATTGCAAAAAACTTTCGGTAAGAAAAATAATACCGCAAGAAAGCAAAAACATAAAATGTACCGGAGTTTTTTGTCTGAATGAATGAAAAAAACTGAAACTCAAAGCACCGACAAAAACCAAAAAACCAAAAATACCGTTAGACAGCATTACTTCTAAATATTGATTGTGTGCATTGAATTTGCGCTCCATACCTCTTTGAAATTCATGCTCTTCATATTTTTCGAGCAACACTTCAGCCACATCGCCACTGCCCACTCCGAACCAAAAATTTTGCTTTGCTACTTCCCATGAAGCTTTCCAAATTTCCGTTCGGCTTCCGGCACTGCTTTCATTTTTTTCTGAAAAGTTAAGGTCGGGCAATTCATAAAATCTTTGCTTGATTTGAACATTTGACACTACAATAAACATTGGAATAAAATTCAGCAACAGAAGCGCAATGAATAGCGCCACAGATATTTTTTTTCTGAAAAAATAAAAAAACACTGAAAGATTAAACACCACGAGCAAGGAAAAAATAGCCGCTCTTGACGATAGAAATAAAATAAACACCATAAAATGCAACAGCAAAAAAACCAATGCAGCTTTTTTGATTAAAGAATCGCGCAGCAGATTCACCAAATAATTTCCTGAAAGCACAGCGGCAAGCAACAGGTATGCCGAGAAATATGTAGGGTGAATGATAGATAGTTTATTGTAAAAAAAATGATTATCACCTGTTGTAAGTAAAGCATGTATGGCAGCAGTATAGCAGACTATTGTAGCAATCAGGCATCCGAAAACAAAACTGCCGGCAACGGTTTCGGCTGTTTTTTTAGAAGCCTGAAAAAGAATTATAGGAAGAAGCAAAAAGGGCAAATAAAGTTTTATATTGAACAAAGCCCTTTCCTGATTTTCTGAAAATAAAAATCCGGATACCGCTATCCAGAAAAAAACAGATGCCGCCCAAAAATTTTTGTTCCGTACCATTTGTTTTACAGATTCCTTCCCGGGAAAAAAAACTATCCAGAGCAAGGCGAGTAATATCATTGGAATGGTAGAAAAGGTTTTTCCGAATGGCATCGAAAAAACAATGATGCTCAATAGTATAGTATTGATTTTTTCGGGCGATATATTTTTTAGTGCATTCAATATTACATGCCTTTAAATTTTATAACCACACCAAAAGTGCGCAGCATTATCAATACATCGAGCAGCAGCGAACGATATTTCACATAGTATAAATCATACTGAAGTTTTCGAAGCGAATCAATGGCTTCGTTGCCGTATTTGTAATTCACCTGTGCCCAACCGGTAATGCCCGGCTTCACCAAATGTCGGGTATTGTAAAACGGAATGGTTTGAATGAGTTGCTCGATAAATTCGGGTCTTTCCGGTCGAGGACCAATTAGATTCATATCGCCCGAAAGAATATTCCAAAACTGAGGCAATTCATCTATTCTCGACTTGCGCAACCACTTACCCATGAGCGTGATGCGTGCATCATTCTTTTTTGCCCATACTGCTCCGGTATTTTTTTCTGCATTGGGCACCATAGTGCGAAACTTATGAATTGCAAATGGCTTGCTGTTTCTGCCCACTCTGATTTGACTGTAAAATAATGGACCACGATTGAAAAATAAATTGCCCAACCACACAAAAGGAATAATAGACAGCATAAAAAAAACTCCCGCAAAACCAATGGCAATATTGGCAAAGCGATTCACAATGGTGTAAACATTTTCGGTTCGTTTTGAAGGATAAGGATAATTCAAATAGAACTCCTCTCCTTTTTGTTTCACCATAATCATTCCCGTAACTTCTTCATACAATTCGTTAACAGGTTTTACTATAGCATTATATTCTTGCTCACAACGCAACAGACTATTATACAGCTTGCCTTTAATAGATTTATCGTAAGGAATGGCAACTATAATTTCGTTGAGCTTCAAACGGCTCGCATATTTCGGCAGTAAATCAGAATAAGCCAGCACTTTCACACCTTCATACTTCTTTCCTGATTTAGAAGGGTCATCATCTATGTAGCCGAATATTTTATAGGCTTTTTCCAACTGCACTTTCTTATTGGCAGACAATACTTTTACTATTTCTCTGCCTGCCCATCCGGCACCAACAATGATGGCTCGCTTCTCTAAAATTGGTTCTGAAAAAAGAGTGGCGAAAATGAAATGCCACACCGTCATGGTGAGCGAAACCTGCAACAGAAAAAATACAAATGGCAATCGGTGAGTAGGGAAAACCGGACTAATAAAAGGAATGAGCAAATAAGTGATAACTGTAAATGCCGCTACTAAAAATGTGCGCTTAATAATTTCATCGGTGCGCGAAGCATTCACCAATGAGTATAAATTAAAAAAGTAAGAATACGTAACCCATAATAAGATAAGCAGCACATACCAATTCGGATTGGCTTTCAAAGTGTCGCGGTAAGTATTAATGGTAGGCTCGAAAAAAATGAGATAAATGCTGAGCGATAAAGCCAACAACAGCAAATCGCAAATAAGCAAAAAGTATTTGCGAAAAGCGCTGATAAAATAATCTTTTCTCCTTTGGGCTTTATTCATTTTGCAGATTCAACAATACTGGAATGGCAGTTGTAATGAGTCTTACTTGTTAAAAATGCAAATATCAGTTATCCTATTTGCATTTCAATACTTATCGAAGGGTTTGCAAAGCTACTTGCGCTTCTTCTTTTTCTTTTTAAAGTGCATTTCGTTAAGCAGCATGGCTTCGTGGAGTATGGGTAGTAAAATTTCTTCATCCACTTCTTTTGCGTTGGCATAAGTAATGCTTTTTACCATCGTTCTGCCTTTGGCTTCCAGTATGCCTTGTTCATCTGAAAGTTCAAATCCTCTGATGAAAGCAATATATACTTTGTCGGTTTTGCGCTCGATGGTGGTGTAGCACATCCATCCATAGTAATAGTAGAAAGGAATTTTGAAAGAAAATTTTTCCTCGATGCCATCGGTAGCGTTGAGTATAATACTTCTCAAACGCTTCAGAATTGCCTGCTGATTAGGCGATTGGCGGAGAATATAGTCGGTGATGAGGGGATTCATGGAGCAAAAACAGGCAAGGCAAAGAGTAATCCGAACATAAAATTATAAGAAAGTTAGTTAGGTTAGCGGTATTGTGAAAGATGTGTGAATCATCAAAAAAATATAGTAGTCAGAAGACTTTGATCCGTACGACCACCATTATTACGCTTACTCAGTTCCCCTTCCAAACAGGTTTTCTTTTTTCTCTGAAAGCGGTGAGTCCTTCGGCTGCATCTTCGGTGCCTAAAATTTCACCCAAACGGCTCAATAAAAACTGATGGGCATCTTCGGGCTTCACAGATTTGTAATCGTTCCAGGCTTTCAAGCCCAAGCGTATGGCAGAGGGCGATAGTTCTTTGATTTCTGCTACTAAATCATTAACAGTTTTATCTAAATTTTCAACGCTCACTAGTTCGGTTACCAAGCCTAAATTCAACGCTTCGCGGGCATTAATACTTTTGGCTCTCATGCATAGGTCTAACAATTTTCGGGCGGGCATAACAGGCGCAAGGCTCGCCATTACCTGCATGGGCCAAATGCCGCGCTTCACTTCGGGCAAACTGAACTGCACATTTTCAGAGGCAATTACATGGGTGCAACCACACACCAAAAGAAAACCTCCTGCATACACATTGGCGTGGACTTTAGCAATGCAGGGTTTATGCAACAAATTGAACTGGTCGCCAATAGCAACAGGCGCTGATGGTTCGGGTATGGTAGAAGTTTTGCCCGCTTCTTGCATTCCGGCAAACGATTTCAAATCGGCTCCTGCACAAAACACATCGCCATTGGCTTGCAACACCACGAGCCATACATCATTGTTATAGTGAGCATAATTGAGCGCGAAAGTAATTTCGTTGAACATCACCGGATTCATGGCATTTTTTTTCTCCGGGCGATTCAGCGTAATGGTCAATACATGCTCCGACACTTCGGCAATGATGTAGGCAAATTTTTCTTCGCTGAAACGGGAAGTTTGCTCCTGAGTATAAACCAACATGGAAAGTTTTTTTTGGTGAAAGGCAAATATATGCACTATGATATTTCTTCTTCGGTAAACACCATTCCCAAAGTGTTCAGTTCGCGCATCACCGGCTCGTAGATTTCGCGATGCACCGGAATCTGCACGCCCGATAAATCTATACTACCATTTAAAATCAATTTCACGGCTATGCCTAAAGGCAAGCCCACGGTTTTTGCCATAGCGGTGTAAACCAAATCATCGCCTGTAGCCACCATAGATGCGTGTATTTCCTTTTCTTTTCCTTCCTGAATAAAATTGAACTTGTGCCACATCACTATCATATCGCGGTCGTCAGGTTCGAGTGTCCATTGGTCTTCCAAAATTTTTTGCAAAATCTGAGCAGGCGTGGCATTTCGCAACAGTATGGGTTTATCGTCAAAAATTCCCAACCATTTCAGGCGATACATTTCTTCCGAATCTAAATCGAAATTCATATAGTGCGCCAGTTTCAGTTCTACCGAATCGGAAGGATGATAATACAAAAACGAATTGATGAATTCGCGGTAAGTCATGTGTTCGCTGTTGTTCACAATGTATGTGTCGTCAGTTGCGCCCAATTGCACAAAAGTGTTCCATGCGCGGCAAAAACCCGGTCTTCTCAAGGTTCCGCGATAAATAGTTTTCACATCATCTAATCCATACAAATTGCGATACTTCAAAGCATCGCGATTGCCATAACCTTCAAACAATCCGTATTCAGGAATACTAATCATTTCGGTGCGCCTGAACAACCTATGATAGGGTATATACTTATAGCGTCCTTCCTGAATAAACTTACACATCCCTTGCCCTGCTTTCACCACGTTTTGCGGATTCCAGGTGAATTTGTATTTCCACGGATTGTCCTTTTCGCATTCGGGCGCTAACAAGCCACCGGTGAAACTTTCAAAAGCGGTAATGGTTCCGCCTTGCGATTTAATGCGGTCTATCAACTGCATGGCGCTGATATGGTCAATGCCCGGGTCCACGCCCAATTCGTTGAGCAACAAAACTCCCGCCTTTTCGGCAGCCTCATGCAGGTGTTGCATTTCGGGCGAAACATACGAAGCGGTAACTAAATTTTTACGATGTGCTATTGCCTGCATGGCTGCTGCAACATGCAATCCGGGCGGTAGCAACGACACCACAATATCAGCCGATTCGACCAACACAGATAAGGCTTCTTCATTTTCAATATTCAGCGCCACCCACTCGATATTGGTAAACTGCGGAAATTTTTGTGAAGCCAACAATATATTGGCATCTGCAACAACAATATGCCATTGTTCCTTTTCGGCATTTTGAGAAAGATAGCGAATCAACTCGCTTCCCGATTTGCCGGCACCCAATACCAAAACTTTTTTCATAGCTTTAATTGAAAATGTTATAAGGTTACAAAGTTGTAATGTTTTAGGTTGAAAAATTTAAAACCATGAGGTTACTTTTCAACTACTCATTGTCTGAATTGAAAATAGAAATGCTTTGAAACTTTGTAACCTTATAACTTTATAACATTATTCCCCGACACTATGAAGAAAACCGACATCAACATTACTTACACTTCCTACGAATTGCTTTCCGAATTAGACGATAAGGCTCAAGCGCTTTTAAACGAAGCGCAAATAGCATCGGAAAAAGCATACGCGCCTTATTCAAATTTTAAAGTGGGTGCGGCATTGCAATTGTCTTCGGGCGAAATCATTTCGGGAAGCAATCAGGAAAATGCTTCGTTTCCGGTGGGCTTATGTGCCGAGCGTGCCGCATTGGCACATTTAGCCGCTACAAATTTTGAGAAGAAAATAGATAGCATTGCCATTTATGTAAATAATTCGTCCGGACAATCCCCTGCTGCGCCTTGCGGCATGTGTCGTCAGGCGTTGTATGAACAAGAGCAAAAACAACAATCGCCCATTAAAATTTTGCTGAAAGGCAATGCAGATGAAATTATCGAAATCGCTTCTGTTAAAGATATTTTGCCTTTGGGTTTTTCGGGGAGCGATTTGAAATAAGCTGTAACCATTTCTAAAAAACTTCTTTTCGCATTGCCGGTGTATCAGTTAGATAATGATTTGTGGTTTCCGCACCCATCGCTTGCCGATGCCGAAACCGGCTTACTGGCAGTGGGTGGCGACCTTTCGCGGGAACGATTATTACTGGCTTATTCCAACGGGATTTTTCCGTGGTATGAGGAACAGGGCGAAGTATTTTGGTTCAGTCCGCAGGAGCGCATGGTCATGTTTCCTTCAGAACTGAAAATTTCAAAAAGCATGAAAGCACTGCTGAACAAAAATGCATTTGAAGTAACATTTAATCGTGATTTCCAAACCGTTATAGAGCATTGTGCCAAAGTAAAAAGAGAAGGGCAAAAAGACACTTGGATAAGTGAAAATTTTGTTGATGCCTATTGCCACATGCACGAGTTGGGCTTTGCTCATTCGGTGGAAGTTTGGCAAAACGGCAACTTAGTCGGTGGACTTTACGGGATGATTCTGGGTAAAGTATTTTTTGGTGAATCTATGTTTTCAAATGTATCGAACGCTTCGAAATACGGTTTTATAAAACTCGTTGAACATTTGCAAAATCAGCATTTTCAACTGATAGATTGTCAGGTTTACACTCCGCATTTGGCATCGTTGGGTGCCAAATTAATTTCGGGCGAAAAATTTCAGGAACTGCTGATAGCCTCAATAGCTGCATAACTTTCAAAAAACATTTCTTCCTTATGCCCGAAACATTTTTGAGGTGCTTCCGTAAAATGCAGAAAATTTAAAACCGCATTTTTTAAATCACTTTTTTATGAAAATTAATCACCGCAGAAAAGACAAGTGGGTGAAAAACAATACCCCTCAAAGCGACTGGACATTCGACTCCAAAAAATCAAAAACTCAACGCAGAGAAAAACATCAGAATAAAAATAAAAGACCGCATCAACTGCATCAATTTGGCGAGTTGTTCGAAGACGACTGGAACTAATCTTCTGCTTCTTCCAGAAAACGAATAATGGCTCGAAACAGAGCCGTAAGTCCGATTATCATCAGGTAAAATACAGTAATTGTGAGCATTACTATTCGGTAATGTTTGACTTCCTGTATGGGCGACAATTTATTGGTTAAGGCATACAGGGTAATGAGGAGTATGGCATAAGATGCAATGGAAAGCCCGGTATATCTTAACCATTTTTTTTGAAAAATACCAAGCATGGCATTGGAAAGCGCAAACAACAATAAACCGCTCACAGCTATTATCCAATCATAAGAAATTTGGGTAAATCCTGAAGCGCTGACAGTGAATCCTGTAATTGCCATGAAGAAAACACATACCGCCTGCAAAACAGGCGATTGGTAAACAGTGGTTTTAAAGTTCATGAGCAGCGGGAATATTGAAATCTAAACAGATTCGGTGGCGTTTGGTTGCAATTTGCTCTTCATTAAAAACTACAATCGGTCAATGGCTTCTGCCATTTTAATATCACGGTCGGTAACAATATCTCCGGCATCATGTGTCGAAAGAAAAATCTCCACCTTATTATAAACATTTGTCCAGTATGGATGGTGATTCATTTTTTCTGCCAACAGCGCCACTTTGGTCATGAAGGCAAAGGCTTCGGAAAAATCTTTAAACTTGAATGACTTATACAATTGGTTGTTTTGTTCTTTCCACATAATTATTTTTTTTTTCTGTTTTCAAACTAATTTGTAAAGTTAACGAAAGCCTTTGTTTTAATATGAAAGCTCTCAATCATGAAATTAAATACCAACTTTTAATCAATCATTCAATATATCTCAAATAACTAAATGAATTACTTTTGCCCCCAAGCAATCTGTTTATATATGCAAATTATAGAAGTTAATAATACTAAGTTAGGTGAAGACTTTATCACATTTCCGGTTACACTATACAAAAATGACCCCAACTATGTCCGCCCGTTGGATGATGACATTAGAAAGGTTTTTGACCCGGAACGCAACAAATATTTCAGACATGGCAGCGCCACCCGTTTTTTACTAAAAGATTCCAACGGAAAATATATCGGAAGAATAGCGGCTTTCATCAACGAGCGCAATTCGCATGAGTTTGAGCAGCCTACCGGTGGCGTGGGTTTTTTTGATTGTATTGACCATCAGGAAGCGGCAAATTTATTATTCGATACGGGAAAAAAATGGTTGCAGGAACGCGGCATGGAAGCCATGAACGGACCGATTAATTTCGGTGAGCGAAATCAATGGTGGGGCTTATTAATTGATGGGTTTACGCCACCCTGCTACGGCATGAATTACAACCCGCCATATTATAAAATATTAATGGAGGACTATGGATTTCAATTGTATTACTACCAATATTCCTACGGGCTGAACGTAAACGACCCCAGACCGGAAAAATATTATGAAAAATCAAGGAAACTGCTTCAAGACCCAAATTATCATTTTGAGCATGTAAAAGAAGATAAAATTGAAAAACAAACGGAAGATTTTAGAATCATTTTCAACAAAGCTTTTGGAGGAAGGCAAGGTGTCAAAGAATTATCTCCAGAACAAGCAAGAAACCTCATGAAAGCACTAAAACCCATAATGGTAGATTACCTGATGTGGTTGGGCTATTATAAAGAAGACCCGATAGCATTGTTTTTCATGATTCCCGATTTGAACGGATACTTTAAACATGTTAACGGAAAAATGAATTTCATCGGCATTCTAAAATACCTTTATCATAAAACCATGCGTAACAATCGTAAAATGTTTGGGTTTATATTTGGGGTAGTCCCCGAACACCAACACAAAGGAGTAGAAGGGGGAATTATTATAGCAGCCGATGCGGTGGTAACTCCGAAAAAAAGATGGGATACCATGGAACTCACCTGGATTGCCGATTTCAATCCACGCATGATGACGGTTGCCGAAAATCTGGGCGCAAAAGTGGTGAAAACGCATGTAACTTATCGCTACTTGTTCGATAGAACTATTCCATTCAAACGGCACCCTATTGAAGATTAAATAAATTATCTGGCGTTTATTAATTCAATCACTCTATCTGTCATCTCGTCAGTAATATTGAGATGCAATACAAACCTGATAATGTTTTTATTCAAAGCATGAAACAAAATGCCATTGCTTTCTAATTTCTGAAGCAATTCGATAGATTCGGGCTGCTCTTTCATTTTGAAAATAATGATATTGGTTTCCACCGGATACATACCCTCCACCAACGAATGACTTTGCAACACTTCCCCTATTCTTTTGGCTTTCTCATGGTCTTCTTTCAATCGCTTGGTGTGGTTTTTCAGCGCAAACAAACCACCGGCAGCAATATAACCTGCTTGCCTCATACCACCGCCTAAAACTTTCCGAACTCTTCTGGCTTCTTTGATGAATTTTTCGCTGCCTAATAATACAGAGCCTACCGGTGCGCCCAATCCTTTAGAAAGACAAATAGAAATGGAATCGAACATTTTCCCGTAAGCTTCGGGTGTTTCACAGGATTCGACCAAAGCGTTAAAAAGTCTTGCACCATCTAAATGAAATGCCAAACTATTGGCGCGGCATACTTCGGCAATGGGCTGCAACATTTGGAGTGTGTAATATGCTCCTCCTCCCCTGTTACAAGTATTTTCGATACACACTAAACTTGTTCGGGGCAAATGAACATTATCGGCATTAATATTTTCAGCCACCTGTTGAGCCGTAAATCTTCCTCTGTCGCCCTGAAGTAAACGCACCGATGCGCCCGAATTAAATGCAATGCCGCCACCTTCGTAATGATAGATATGAGCGCTTTCATCGCAAATCACTTCATCCATAGGTCGGGTATGCACCTTGATGGCAATTTGGTTGGTCATGGTTCCCGAAGGACAAAATACGGCTGCTTCTTTACCAAACATTTGGGCGGCATAAGTTTCCAATTCGTTCACGGTGGGGTCATCGCTGAATACATCATCGCCTACGGGCGCTTGCATCATGAAATCGAGCATTTCTTTGGTAGGGCGCGTTACGGTATCGCTGCGCAAGTCAATCATCATCTTATGTTTTTTTAGTGGAAATATAGCTGAAAATAAAAGTCATCAGGACGATTATGTCACCTTTATTGTAGTAGCCCAAAAGGTAACCATCTTTCCGCCTTTGATAGTGCCCACTGAAAGCACTACACCATCGCCCGCTCTGAATCCTGAAAATTTCACGCTGCCTCTGAATGGCTGCGCAGTAGCTTTATCAATCACTAAGTTGTCGAGCGAAGATATTTTCACAATGAATGTTCCGCCTTCACATACCATTTGTAAAACATCGGCATCTTTTCCATCGTTGCGTTTTCGTATTTCTTCATGATTCAATTCTGAAATATCCACTTCAAGCCCCTTAGATGCTTTGAATGAATACTGTTTTGACTTGTCTGTTTCCGAACGAATATGGTTATATTCTTCGGTGAGCTTCAGAGATGGATAATTGGTTTGAGCATTTGAAGCATAGTGAACAGCAAACAATAAAAGAAATGACAAATAAAATTTTGTTAGGCGCATCATCATCGTGGAATTAAGCTGCAAATTATGAATTTTACAAAAAATATCTTTACTATGTCGGTGCTTTCAAAAACTACCAAAAAATATTTCGCCTCTGTAAATCCCGTAAACAATCAGGTTGTAAAAGAATTTAAGGAGATTTCATCTAAAATTCTTCAAACCAAAATTCAGCAATCGCATCAGGCTTTTCTCGAATGGAAATTAGAAATACTCCATAAACGCTCTGCTGCCCTGCTACGCTTAGCAGAAATGCTTCGCAACAATAAAGAAAATTATGCACAACTCATGACTCTCGAAATGGGAAAACCCATCAATGAATCGCGAGCAGAAATAGAAAAGTGCGCAACAACCTGTGAATATTTTGCCGAGCATGCAAAGTTTTTCCTGCACGATGAGCCTGTAAAAACAGAAGCACAAAACAGTTTTATAAGTTATGAACCATTAGGTGTTGTGCTGGGCATTATGCCTTGGAATTACCCTTTCTGGCAGGTTATTCGATTCAGTGTGCCGGCACTCATGGCGGGCAATGCTGTTTTGTTGAAACATGCATCGGGAGTGCCGCAATGTGCGCTTGCCATAGAGGAAGCATTTGCAAAATCGGGCTTTCCCGAAAATTTATTTCAGAATCTTTTTATTTCAGAAATGGCAGTAAAAAAAGTTTTAGAGCATCCGTTGGTTAAAATGGTTTCGCTCACCGGAAGTGAACGAGCCGGTAGTGCAGTAGCTGCTATTGCCGGAAAAAACATCAAAAAGTCGGTACTCGAATTGGGAGGAAGCGACCCATTTATAGTTTTGAACGATGCCGATTTGAAAACTACCGTAGAAAATGTCGTGCGTGCCAGAATGCAAAACTCCGGGCAAAGTTGTATTGCTGCCAAAAGATTTATTGTTGAAAAATCTGTGGTGAATACATTTACAGAAATGGTAAGTGCAGCGGTTCAAAATCTTAAAACCGGAAATCCAAAAGACAAATCTATTCAGATTGGTCCTTTGGCAAATGAGCATCAGGCAAAGCAAGTGATGAATCAGATAGAACAATCCATAAAACAAGGTGCTGAAGCCTTGTGTGGCGGTTACCGCCCAACAGGTGGGGGAGCGTATGTTATGCCTACTGTTTTGTCGAATGTAAAACCCGGCATGGTTTCGTTTGAAGAAGAAATTTTCGGACCGGTGCTTTCGATTATTACAGCAGAAAATGAAGAACATGCCATTGCGCTTGCCAATCAAACTCGTTTTGGTTTAGGGGCTTCCATCTGGACAACCGATACCGAGCGCGCCACCCGAATAGCCCGTAAAATAAATGCAGGAGTAGTGTTTGTGAATGGTATTGTGAAATCTGACCCTCGATTGCCCTTTGGCGGTATTAATGCCTCGGGTTACGGCAGAGAGTTGTCTGTTCATGGCATTCGTGAGTTTGTGAATATTAAAACAATATGGGTAGCCTGACTTATCAAAGAAAGTTTGAAAACCACATGAGTAAAAAACTCTTCCTTGCAATTGTCTTATTCGTAATTATCATCGTGATTGCTTTGTTGTTAATGCTTCAAATAAATCAGGGCATTAAACATGCTTCATCCCAACCAACGAGCAATACTGCTGCAATGCATTCAGACAGCACCCATCAATTTTCCGTTTCAGATACTGCCAACCTTCCTAACGAATATTTCTATTTATATCATCATCGCCAAAGCATCCACAGCCCTTTCGGATTTCCTGCTGATGCCGATACTTCTGATGATTTTATTCTGAAAAAACACCAATACATTTTAAGCTACTGCCCCAATAAAAATGTTGCCAACTGGGTAGCATGGGAACTGAATCATACATGGGTTGGAGATGAAAACCGATATAATGGAAGATTCATTTCGGATACTACTTTGCCCGTTGAATTTTACAGAGTAACACACAACGATTACACCAACAGCGGATTTGACAGAGGACATATTGTAAGAAGTAAAGAAAGGACTACAAATTCTGAAGACAATAAAGCCACTTTTTTGCTGACCAATATTATTCCTCAAACACCCGATTTAAATAGAGGCGTGTGGTTGCGTTTTGAAGATTATTACTTGAAAAAAGCTGTTGATGAAAACAAAAACATGTATATCGTTTCGGGAGGCATTTTCAAATCAGATACTACGCTTTTAGGAAAAGGGAAGGTAGCCATACCCGACAGTTGTTTTAAAATTGTGTTATTCACCGAGAAGAAATCTTTAGAAGAAATTTCTTCGCTTCACGACTTTGAAATAGTGGCGGTTTCAATGCCGAATGTTCAAGGTATAAGAAACCATGACTGGAGAAACTATGTTACAACGGTTAACCAAATTGAAGCTTCTACCGGATACGATTTTTTGATTTTGCTTCCCGACAGTATTGAAGATGCCTTGGAAGAACGTATTTTAGAGCGGCAATAAACTATAAACATGAAGCCCATATTTCTGATTCTTTCTTTCGGCATTTGCTTGAATCTTTTTGCACAAGAAATCATTACCGGACCAACAACACTCGATGCCTTAATCGCCAGCGACCACAGAGCGTGGTTCGATAAAAACTATCAGGCATATCAGCCGGACATATCGGTGATTCAATCATTTCCTGTTTCCGAAAAAAACATCAGTATTAAAATTGTTGCGGGAACCTGGTGTAGCGATAGCAGAATATTGCTTCCGCAGTTTTACAAAGTGATGGATATGTGGCAGTTCAATCATCAAAATATTGAACTCATTTTTACGGATAAAAACAAACAAGTGAAAATGAAAGGCTTTAGAAAACTTCGGATTGATTATGTGCCTACGCTGATTTTTTACAATTCAAAAGGAAAAGAAATCGGCAGAATTATTGAACAATCTGAAGGAACAATTGAAAAACATGTTTTGAAAATTCTGAGCGGAAATTGATGTGGGATGACTGAAAACTAAGCGTTGACATACATTTCAAATACTACATTCTTATCGTTGAAAAAAAATATTGAGTTCATGGTTTGTTGGCTTAATATACATTTAAAACACCTTCAGCATAAAACCGATTTATTTGAAAAATAAAAACTTATCGGTATAAAATAATCAACTCAAATACTTCCCTTCAATAGGCAGTCTGCGCCCCATGCCAAATGCTTTCGGAGATACCCGTAACACCGGAGGCGTTTGAAAACGCTTGTATTCGCTCATGTTGACGAGTTTCAATATACGGTTCACCAATGCGGCATCATAACCTTTGGCAATAAGTTCTTTGGGTCCGGTGCGCTTTTCGATGTAGAGAAAAAGTATTTCGTCCAAGATGTCGTATTCGGGCAGCGAATCGCTGTCTTTCTGATTGTGGCGCAACTCGGCAGAAGGCGGTTTGGTGATAATATTTTGCGGAATAATTTCCCGGTTTCGGTTGATATAGTTCGCTAATTCATACACTTCGGTTTTATACACATCGCCAATCACCGAAAGCCCACCGCACATATCGCCATAGAGGGTTCCATAGCCTACGGCTGCTTCGCTTTTGTTGGAAGTGTTGAGCAGAATATGTCCGAATTTGTTCGATAATGACATGAGTATATTTCCGCGAATGCGCGCCTGAAGATTCTCTTCCGCCAAGCCAAATTCTGTTTCGGCAAACTGCGGCTGCAAGGTGTGCATAAAGCCTTCAAAAATTTCTTTGATAGGAATAATATCGTACTTCACCCCAAGATTATCTGCCAATTGCACGGCATCGTTCACCGAATGGTCGGAAGAAAATTGTGAAGGCATCAACACCGCCCAAACATTTTCTTTGCCCAATGCCTTTTCAGCCAAACATAAAACAATAGCCGAATCAATACC
>CAZFFP010000011.1:0-9002 GCA_964518215.1 uncultured Chitinophagaceae bacterium | reverse complement strand
TGAGCCGCCATCGAAAATAAGTTCGGTTTGTGCGCCTACATGATTGACATAAAAAATGGGCAAATGATAACGCTCGCAATTGGCTTTTAAAACCTGTTTTCTTTCTTCAGAATGTGCATAGTCGAATGGCGAAGCGGAAATATTAATAATGAAATCGGGTTGCTCTGCAATGAGTTCGTCCATCGGACAAGTGGTATAGATCGGATTGTCATTGCCTACATTCCAAAGGTCTTCGCAAACGGTGAGGGCGATTTTTTTTCCTTTGAAATTTATGGTGTGAAATTCACGATTGGGTTCAAAATAACGGTATTCATCAAAGATGTCGTAAGTGGGCAACAGCGCTTTGTGCACCATGCCTGCAATTTTTCCTTCGTAAAGCAATACGGCAGAATTAAACAGGTCTTTACCTTCTATTCTCGGATTCACCGTTGGCGTGCCTACAATGATTCCAATATCGTGAGAGAGCGCAGCAAGTTTATTCACCGACTCGTTACAACGAGTAATAAAATCTGGAAACTCTAAAAAATCGCGGGGAGGATATCCGCACACAGAAAGTTCTGCAAATACTACTAAATCGGCTTCTTGAGATTTCGCTTCGACAACAGCTTTCGATATTTTTTCAAAGTTGCTTTCAAAATTTCCGATATGATAATTGAGTTGTGCTAAAGCTATTTTCATGTATTTGCAGATGCTGCCTTTTTCGTCAAAACATTACACCAACACGCAAACCAATACTGCTCAGAATCATTTTAGCATTGTTGTTTTCATCTCTCACTGCCGGAATAAATCCGTGTTGGTAAAATATTCCTCCAATTAGAGATGTCTTGTCTGATAAGTAATATTCGATTCCTGCACCTGCATGGATATGAAAATTGAAAATATTTGACCTGAAAGGTGAAAGATTATCTTCTGTCCATGTTTTCTTGGAAATATTCGCTCCGTCAATGCTGTTTCCTAAAATGGAACCATCTGCTTTAGAGCGGAAACGAAAAGAAAACAAGGTTCCGAACTGACCATAAGCGGCAAACTTATCGGAGCCAAATCGGTGCGTTTTTAATTTCAACAATAAAGGAAGTGAAACATATTGAATCTGCAACTTGGCATTAATAAGAGGTGCCGTAATATTTCCTCCGTTAATGGAAAGCAGCACTCCGGTTGAAAGATTATAGTTGCCATCGTCATTCATGGCGATGTCGGTGAGCAGTCCGTATTCAAAGCCGGCACGCACTTTACCTGCCGAATAAAATTTATCGGGTTTCATCCACGTTATGGTAGGGCTGGCGGTTAAACCCAAACGCACTTTTTGCGCAGAAGCGAATCCTAACATTACAAATGTGAATACCGAAAACAAAATAATTTTTCTCATAGCCAATGGTTTTTAACTTTACCCGATGATGAAATATATAAAACTGATTGGTTGGGGCGCATTTGTTGTATTTATATGGAGCGGCTGCAACTGCAACAAAAATAAGAAAAAACCTAACCTTAGCGGTATAGAAGTGAATGTGCCTCTGCATCGTTTCGAAAAAGATTTCTTCGCCATACACCCCGACAGCCTGCCGGAAGCCTTGTATGAGTTGCAGGATAAATACGGAGATTTTGTGCCTTTTTACCTCAACGAAATTTTGGGCTTGGGCGATTTGGAGAAAGATACCATCGTTACGGTTATCAGCACCTCATTTTACCTGAACGATAAATATGTGCGCGAAGTGGCAGACACTTGTTTGCAGGTGTATGGCAATTTCGATAAGCATTATGCCGAAATACTGGAAGCCTTGCGCTATTTCAATTATTATTTCCCCAACAAGCACATACCCGATTTGCTCACCTTTACAAGCAATTTTTCATACAGCGCCATATCGTTCGATACGCTGATACTTGCCATTGGCGTGGATATGTATTTGGGCGAAAACTACAAGTTTTATCCTTCGGTGTATCCGCAGTATATCTACGAAAAATTCAGAGCCGAATACATGGCTGCCAATACCATGCTGAACTTTTGCACCATGCACTTCGATATGGTGCCGAAAGAAAATTCCATACTTTCGAATATGGTTGCAGAAGGCATTAAACTCTATTTTCTCGATTTGGTGTTGCCCGACACCGATGATTATTTGAAAATGAATTATCTGAAACAAAACATAGAATGGTGCCAAGCCAACGAGCGCGAAATATGGACTTACTTCATCAAAAACGATTTGCTTTTTAAGTCGGAACAAAAAGAACTGAAAAAATATTTTGGCGCAGCGCCCAACACTCAGGGTATGCCCATCGAATCGCCCGGAAATGTAGGCGCATGGATAGGCTGGCAAATGGTGCGAAAATATATGGAACTGCACCCGCACACTTCGTTCGAACATTTGCTTACTTTGAATCCTCAGGAAATTTTGAACCAATCGAAGTATAAGCCGAAGTGAGGCCGGAGATAAGGCACGAGAGCACATACATATAAAAGGCATGAATATTGTGCCATTAGTCTGAACCATGATTTTCATGATTCAATGATTAGCATGATTTTTTAAAAAACAATAATGACAAATAGTTTCTCCTTTCTATCAAAACTATGGAGCGCGAGCCGGCAAAATCCGGGCGGAGCCTTCGGATTTTGCGATTTTCTTTGTTTCGTTTCTTTTGTAAAAAGAAATGAAAGCATGATAATACAATAAGGCTTATTAAATTTACGAGAGTTTGAACAACGTAGTAATGGCACAAGTCTCCCACTGATCGGAGCGTCCGCTACAACCCCAAGTTGTTACAAAGAACTGTTGTTGAGCAACCCATCGAATTCGACCTTGCACCAATATCAGGTTTCAACAATGAACCTGATTATTTTCTTCACAAATAATAATCCTTAACTTTCTATTTCAGATGATTCATGTGCCATCCCGAAAATTTCCATTTTATTTCGATGCCGCTGCTTAATTAAAACCGAACCTTTATGTATAGCGCTAAACTTATTTTCATTATTCTTTTCACTGCGATAATAGCGAATGCCCAAACCGTTCTTAAACCACATATAGGAATCCATACATTACCTGCCGATTCAGATTCTATTTGCCATATTCCCTTGTATTTGGGCAGTTTCAATACTTCGGGATTACAGGCGGGCGACACGGCTGCCGATTTTACACTCTATGACCTGAATGGCAACAGTCTGAATCTTAACGATATGCTTACGGCAACGCAAAAACCTGTTTTGCTGGTAGCCGGCAGCTACACCTGTCCTGTTTTTATGAATCGCATTGCCGACATCAACCATGTCATTGCCAACTACGGCAATCAGTTGAATGTAGCTGTGATATATACCTTAGAAGCCCATCCCGATGTGGACACCAGCGTGTATTTTGGATATGTGAATACCAGTCAACAAAATATTCAGGCGGGTATTTTGTATCGCCAGCCGCGCACTTACGGAGAACGAAAAGCGGTGCTGACAGACATGCTCGCTGCCGTGAATCTTCAAGCTCCCGTTTATTTGGATGCGCCTTGTAACAACTGGTGGCATCACTATGGACCTGCGCCCAACAATGCCTACCTGATAGGTGTTGACGGAAAGGTTTTTTCAAAACACGGATGGTTGAATAAATACCCGCAAAATATTTTCTGCGATATAGACAGCCTGCTTGCTTTGAGCGGCAACTGCAATACCGGCAATCCGGTAAACGGAACTTTCACTTACACTTCCATTTCGTCCGATACGGTTTATGCACCTTCGGGAAG
Organism: uncultured Chitinophagaceae bacterium; assembly: GCA_964518215.1. Lineage (GTDB taxonomy): Bacteria > Bacteroidota > Bacteroidia > Chitinophagales > CAIOSU01 > CAYSGX01. The sequence continues at coordinate 5,282 of CAZFFP010000011.1, read as the reverse complement.
CACCTTCACCGCTCAGGGCGAATTATATAATAACAGTCAGAACGATGTGCTAATTTTGGTGAAAAGACTCACCAACAATCCTGCTGCGGGTTGGGAAACAGCCTTGTGTTTAGATGCCTGCTATTCTACTGCTACCGACTCGGTTTTTTTGCTTTTGCTTCCGGGAAGAAAACAGTCGTTTCATTTTTATTTTTTTGCCGGTGCAGGCATTGATACTTCTTATGCAAGCGTGGGTTTCAGAAATGAAAATAATGTCAACAACCGTTACCGGAAAGATTTTACGGGAATTACTCAAGAAGTCAGCACACATACCGCATCCTTTGCAACAGAATATCCATTGCAGGTTTATCCGAATCCTTCGAGTGGATTGGTAAATCTGATTTCAGAAAAAAATGCTCTTGTAACGGTTTACAATACGCTTGGAAAACCGGTGTTGCAACAGGTGGTTATGGAGCCAAACACTTTGTTCAACTTCAGCAATTTTTCCAAAGGAATATACTTCATCCACGTTTCGTATCAGGAACAAAAAAACTACGCGGTAAAGAAAATATTAATAGAGTGAGTTATTCCTGAGGGGAGAATGAGGCAAGGCAAAAGCGTTGTGTTATTTGCGTTTTTTTCTTGTAAACTAAATAAATACTTCTGATTAGAGAAATCCTTATTTTCACTATTACAATTGCATATCCCTTATGAAGTATCAAGACAAATTTCGTTTTGCAATAACCATTTTCCTGGTTTTGTTTTCTGGGGCAGATTTGTCTGCTCAGTTTTGTAATACGCCCATAGGCTTTGGCAGGCTTGCAACAGGCGGTGCAGGAGGCACAGTATATACCGTTACCAACCGAAACGATTCAGGGGCAGGAAGCTTGCGCGCTGCATTAGAAAGTAGTAATAGATACATTATCAAATTTGCCGTTACCGGCACCATAACTCTTAATTCAGATGTCAATGTTAAATCTAACAAAACAGTAGATGGTGATGGCGTGTATATCCGCATTCGCCCTTATGGCTTCAAAATAAACAATCAGGAAAATATTATTATCAGAAATTTACATTTTGACAGTGATGGCAATACTCACAGTGGCGCTAGTGGTGATGCAATAGTTATTCAAAACGGTTCGAGAAAAATATGGATAGACCATTGCACTTTTGAAGACTATTATGATGGCCTGATTGATATTATTCGCGAAAGCGACAATGTAACAGTTTCGTGGTGTTATTTCAGAGGGCATCGTAAAGTAATGCTGATTGGACATAGCGATGCACATACCGTAGATGCAGGAAAATTAAATGTTACCGTGCATCATAATTATTATGATGGAACAGTACAACGCCAACCCCGCATTCGTTTTGGCAGAGCGCATGTATTTAATAATTATCTGAAAAATATTTCTGAAATGGGCATGTGCTCGGGTACAGATGCCAAGATGGTGATTGAAAATAACCGGTTTGAAAATGTAACGAAACCCGCAGTATTAAAATACGATAGTAATTGGGAAGGATATATCACCGAATCGGGCAATCAAAGAATTAATACAGTTGCGCTGCATACGCGCAGCCCGACATTCACGCCTTCATCAATATATAGCTATACATTAGAAACAGCGGACAATACTTTGCGCGATTTTCTGATTGCTTATACAGGTTACAATAAAACCACCAATATGACATTGACGGTGAGCGGCAATACACTGACTGCCAATTATCTTGCCCGTAGTTTTCAGTGGTATCGGAACGGCACAGTCATCAGTGGCGCTACTTCTAATACTTATACAGCACCAAATTGCGGCACTTATTCGGTAAGGCTTTATGGCGACCAGGGATGTTATAAAGAACTAACACATACTATAGCAGGACAACCTGCCGTGCCTACCATTACGGTTGTTGGCGGAAATGCTTACTTCTGCACAGGCGGCTCTGTAACATTGCGCTCATCTGCCGCACCTTCCGGATACAGTTATCAGTGGAGCAGAAACAATACTGATATTTCAGGTGCTACTTCGCGCGACTATATAGTTTCTCAGCAAGGCGATTATCGAGTAAGATTAACGGGAGCTTGCCCCACCGCCAATTCATCATTGGTATTTATAGAAAACAGAGGTGCTTTAGATTGCAATGGTGTGTGTGGAGGCAATGCCGTATTAGATTGTAATAGCGTTTGCAATGGCACGGCTACACTTGATGATTGCGGAATATGCAGTGGCGGCAATACAGGGGTTGTTCCCAATGCAACAAAAGATTGTAATGGTGTTTGCGGAGGAAGTGCTACTGCCGATTGTGCCGGAGGATGCAATGGAATAGTGGAAGATTGTAACGGCATTTGTGGCGGTACTGCCACAACAGATTGTGCAGGCGTATGTGGCGGAACCGCAGTATTAGATTGTAATGGCGATTGCGGTGGAACAGCTACCATAGACGATTGCGGTATATGTAGCAGAGGCAATACCGGTATTGTACCCAATGCCAATAAAGATTGTGCAGGCGATTGTTTTGGTAATGCCGTTTCAGATTGCAATAACGATTGCAATGGCAATGCCATTTTAGATGATTGTGGTATTTGCTTGCTACCTGCCGACCCCGATTTTAATGTTGCCTGCATCGGCTGCGATGGCATTATTAATTCGGGTTTTGAAACAGATGCCTGCGGGCAATGCCTGCATATTGATGATGAATTTTTTAATCAATGCGAAATCACTTCAGCAAGACAGACAGCTATATTTAATTACCAAGTAGATATATTCCCCAATCCTTATACTGAGAAGCTAAATATTTGCATGAAGGAAGGTGTCGTGAATAATTTTTTAGTAGAAATGTTTACTTTAAACGGAAGAAAAATCATGGAAAAAAATATGCAGAAAAACTGCATTGAATTAGTCAATCTTCCGGTTGCTGAGGGGGTTTATTTATTAAAAATAAGCAGCAATGAAAGAATAATATTTACCGGAAAAGTTTTCAGAGAAAATTAACATCAAAAAACTATTATACATGCACCACAAATTATTGATGTCAGTACTATCAATGTTTATTTCATTGATGGCATCAGCACAGTTTTGCAACACCCCTATAGGTTTTGGCAGAAATGCCACAGGTGGCGCGGGAGGAACAGTTTACACCGTTACCAACCTGAACAATTCAGGTGCGGGCAGTTTGCGCGAAGCGCTCGAAGCCACAGGCGCGCGCATCATCACTTTTTCAGTGAGCGGCACTATTACTCTTAGTTCCGACATTCAGGTGAAATCCAACAAAACTGTGGACGGAAACGGAAATTATATCCGCATCCGACCCTTCGGTTTCAGAATCACCAATCAGGAAAACATCATCATCCGGAACCTGCATTTCGACAGCGACCATCAGAATCATGGCGGCACGGGCGATGCGATACAAATTATTAACAGCGGAAGAAATATCTGGATTGACCACTGCACCTTTGAAGATTACTATGACGGATTAATAGATATAACGAGAGAGTCAGATAACGTTACTGTTTCCTGGTGCTACTTTCGCGCTCATGACAAAACCATGCTTATTGGTGCTGATGATGCACACACCAGCGACATCGGAAAGTTGAACGTTACCATCCATCACAATTATTTTGACGGAACCAACCAACGCCACCCGCGTTCACGCTTCGGCAGGATTCACGTGCTAAATAATTATTTTAAAAATATCGGCAGCTATGCCGTGGCTTCCTGCGCGGATGCGAAAACACATATTGAAAGAAATCGTTTTGAAAATGTTTCAAAGCCCACCGAACTTGCTTTATCGAGCAGTTGGCAAGGTTATATCACCGAAACGGGCAATCAACGTATCAACAGCGGAACGATCACTACACGCACACCCTCTTTCACGCCATCAACTTTTTACAACTATACAGCAGAAACTGCCGACAACACTTTGCGCGATTTCTTAGTCGCTTACACCGGTTATAATAAAACCACCAACATGACACTCACTGTGAGTGGCAACACGATGACGGCAAATTATCTCGCCCGCAGTTTTCAATGGTATCGAAACGGTGTTGCCATTAGTGGTGCTACTTCCAATTCTTATACTGCCCCCAACTGTGGCGACTATGCCGTGCGTTTGTATGGCGACCAGGGATGTTACAAAGAATTAACGCATACCATTGCCGGACAGCCTGCCGTGCCAACCATTACCGTTGTTGGCGGAAATGCTTACTTCTGCACAGGCGGCTCTGTAACCTTGCGCTCATCTGCCGCGCCTACGGGCTACAGTTATCAGTGGAGCAGAAACAATACCGACATCAACGGTGACACCGCACGCGATTATGTTGTTACACAGCAAGGCAATTACCGGGTGCGTTTGACTGGTGCCTGCCCAACCGCTAATTCTGCATTGACATTTGTAGAAGACAAAGGCGCACCTGATTGCAGTGGAGTTTGCGGAGGCACAGCGCCCTTCGATTGTGCAGGCGGTTGTGACGGCATTGCTGAAGATTGCGATGGCGTGTGCGGTGGTTCGGCAACGCTCGATTGTTATGGTGTGTGCAACGGCACTGCTATGTTAGACAGTTGCGGCATTTGTCTGGAGCCGCAAGATGCCGACTTCAATCTTTCCTGCACGGGATGCGATGGCGTGATTCATTCGGGTTTTGTTTCGGACACCTGCGGACAATGCCTGCATCCGGACGATATAAATTTTAATTTATGCCAAATCACTCTCATTGGGCAAAGCAGTATGAATCATACATCAGTGAAAATTTTTCCCAATCCGAGTTTCGACCGACTGAATGTTTGTGTAGAAAACGAAAAAGAAAATGACTTCTTAATAGAAATATTTTCTGTGGAAGGAAAAAAAATCACAGAGAAAAACATGATGAATCCCTGTATGGAATTGGTGAATCTTCCGGTGATGAAGGGGGTCTATCTCGTCAGAATAAGCAATGAGCAAGGCGCAATTTATACAGGAAAAATTTTCAGGGATTAAAACAGATGGCAGAGATAATCACCGGTGTTTCGATGATTTATAACAAGGTTTTTCGAAAGAAAGTCATCAAATGTTCGGAGTTTACGCAGACAAACATATTGCATTTGGAAACCCTAGAACAACAGGAATGAGTTTTATAAAGAAATTGATTAATTTTTTCTCTTTACTCGCCAACAGTAATTGCATTTATAGTTTTATAGTATTTAAAAAACGAATGCCATCTAATTCAGATGACATTCCAAACTTTAATCCAAAAATAGAAATCAAATTATTATCCTCGACTTAATCTTCTCCCTCCTCATTCTTTTTCTTCCTCGCGTCATAATATTTTTTGC
>CAZFFP010000010.1:0-62950 GCA_964518215.1 uncultured Chitinophagaceae bacterium | reverse complement strand
GGAGGAATGTTGTAGTAATAGTATGCACCGAATCGCAACCAAACTGATTAGTCAAGTTCAACACCACTAAACCTGTATCGGCAGGATTACAAGAAGTCAGGTTTTCAAAAGTAGCATCTGATGAAAGCAATGTTGTCGTAATCGTATGCACCGAATCACAACTAAACTGATTCGTTAGGTTCAACACCACAACCCCCGTATCAGCAGGATTACACGAAGTCAAATTCTGGAAAGTAGAATCGGAAGCTAACAACGTTGTCGTAATGGTATGCACCGAATCACATCCAAACTGATTAGTCAAATTCAGCACTACAACTCCTGTATCAGCAGGGTTACAAGAAGTAAGATTTTCAAAAGTAGAATCCGAAGCCAACAACACAGTTGTTATCGTATGCACTGAATCACAACTGAACTGATTCGTTAAATTCAGCACTACAACACCTGTGTCAGCAGGGTTGCAAGAAGTCAGGTTTTCAAAAGTAGCATCTGATGAAAGCAATGTTGTGGTAATCGTATGCACCGAATCACATCCAAATTGATTAGTCAAGTTCAGCACCACCACTCCCGTATCCAACGGATTGCACGAAGTCAGATTTTCAAAAGTGCTGACACTATTGTTAATCGTAATCGAATAAACCACCACCGAATCGCACCCATTGACCGAGCCGCCCACAATGGTATCGTTGAAATTAGCAGCAGAAAAATACCACACACCCAACACTTCGACCGAATCGCAGGCAACAATATTTTGATTCGAAGAACTGGTAGCATTCAAAGTCGTAGTAATCGTATGCACCGAATCACATCCAAACTGATTAAACAAACTCAACACCACCACACCCGTATCCAGCGGATTGCACGAAGTCAGATTTTCAAATGTTGCATCAGACAGAAGGAATGTTGTAGTAATCGTATGCACCGAATCACATCCAAATTGATTAGCCAAGTTCAGCACCATCAATCCCGTATCCAACGGATTGCACGAAGTCAGATTCTCAAAGGTTGAATTTGATGGAAGCAATGTTGTAGTAATCGTATGAATGGAATCGCAATTAAACTGATTCGTCAGATTCAAGACAACAACTCCCGTGTCCAATGGATTGCAAGTAGCGAGGTTCTCAAAAGTTGCCGATGACGTATGAATAGTTAAATTCAGCGTTACTACACTATCGCATCCACTGACTGAACCGCCTATAATTACATAAGTAGAGCTGTTGTTACTGGTAGTATAAGTAATTCCGTTAATCCATGTGTAAATATTACAAGCCGTCACAACATCAATTCCCGGGACAGTATTGCTCACCGTAACGGTTTCGGACAATTCTATAGTGCATCCTTGTCCATCATAAACAGTAACCGCATAAGTGGTGGTGGCAACAGGACTCACCGTAAGTGTTTCGCCAAAATCTAAAGTGCTCCATTGGTAAAACAACCCGCCCGATGCTATTAGCGTTACGCTCTGCCCTGCACATATAACAGGGTTCTCGGGAGTAATGGCAGCATTTATCAAATCGCTTACAAAGATGATTTCATAGGCTTCCGCAGTGCATCCATTGGCATCGGTAGCTGTTACTGTATAGGTAGTGTTTTCGGTTGGCGCATCCACTATGGTCTCGCCTGTGCCACCCGTGCTCCACACATAATCCTGTGCGCCAAAGGCTGTAAGCGTAACACTTTCGCCCGGACATAAAAATGTTTCCGAAGGGTCAATATATACAAATGGAGCATCATAAACATCAATGTCGCTAAAGGCAACTGCTGTGCATCCATTCGCATCGGTTACGATAACATAATATGTTTCTGATAAACCCGGACTGACAGTAATTGACGGGTCCACATCAAAAGTACTCCAATCATAAAACACCCCTCCGCTGGCTGTTAATGTAACACTCTCTCCGGCACATATAGCATCTGATGGGGGGTCAATATTGGCAAGGGGAGCCGGATTTACATTAACATTGGCAGTAGCTGTTGCCGTGCAACCAAAAGCAGTGGTTACGGTAACTGTGTATGTTGTATTGTTTGCAGGCGAAACTGTTGTTGAATTACTGCTGCTTCCACTGCTCCAACTGTAAGTGCCTCCACCCGAGGCAGTCAGCACTACGGTTTCGCCTTCGCAAATTTCTGACACCGATGGATTGATTAGAGGAACGGGCAATAGATTAACGGTTATGGCAGAAGTTGCTGATGCGGTGCAACCATTGGCTGCAGTTACAGTAACAGTATAAGTAGTATTCGATGCAGGCGAAACAGTAATGGAGTTTCCGCTACTGCCGGTGCTCCAACTGTAAGTGCCGCCACCCGATGCGGTGAGTGTAACAGATTCGCCCGCACATATTGATTGCGATGTCGGGCTGATTGCCGCGATAGGAGCAGGTGTAACTTCAACAGTTCTCGTAGTGGAAGCTGTGCAGCTATTCGCTGCAGTAACCGTAACGGAATATATGGTAGTTACTCCCGGACTTACAGTTATGCTTGCCCCATTTTGTCCGGTGCTCCAAGAATAAGAAATGCCCCCGGATGCAGTGAGTGTTATGGAACTACCGGCACATATCTCGGCAACAGCAGGTGAAATAACAGGAATGGGCGCATCAATAACCGTTATCGGAATGGTTCGCGAAGCAGTACAGCCATTGGCTCCGGTTACCGTTACTGTGTAGTCTGTCGAAACGGTAGGATTGGCATTTACAGTCGGGTCGTTGGTGCCATCGCTCCACGCATAGGAAACGCCACCACTGGCATTGATAAAAATATTCTGTCCTGGACAAAGTGTTGCTGCCAGCACATTGGTATTGATGGTTGGCGCAGCAAGCAGGGTAACGTTATGCGAAGCCGAAGCCGTGCATCCCGATGCATTAGTAACGGTAACGGTATATGTTCCTCCGGAAGACACAGTAATCGAAGCAGTTGTCGGTCCGGTGCTCCAACTATATGTCCCGCCACCAGATGCAGTCAATGTGGTGGTGGTTCCCGGGCAAAGTGTGGTGTTTCCTGAAATGGAAGCAGTAGGAACAGGTAAAGAAGCAACGGGACAACCCGTTGCGGTTGCAGTTCTGTTGTAGTTAAATGCACAACTTGTTCCTGAATAGAAAGTGCCGCTTAATGTTTGAGTATTGGCAGGTCCTACCTGAGCGAAACAGGCGGGTGGAGGGGCAACTGAGGTAGCGGTAGCAGATAAACAAACACTTCCATTCGTATTGCTGATTAAGTTTACTGTAGCAGAACAATCGGAAGTTGCATTGGCAGATTGAGAGAAGGTGTCGTAAATAGTTCTGGTTCGTGGACCTCTGCTTACCTGAGAATCGCAGGGCGATTGTGCAGTTGCCGACCACGAACAAGTATTAATACCGCAGGGCGTGGGCGTTCTGTTGTTGGCGCTTGTGAATATGTTTTGAGTTTGATTGGTCAATTCTACGGTAGCCAACCCACTGCCGCCTCCGCACTCAGAAATAATATTCACATCAGGACAAGAAGAACAACCGCCATTTAATGTAACGGTTATGTTTTCGGAGTAATTTCCGCAAGTGTTCCCACCGGCAGCCAAATCATTCATAGTTAAAGGTGCGGCAGCCACAGTAGTGACGGTAAATCTTGCAGAACTTGGGTTTAATACTATGTATTGGTTACAACAATATTGGGGAGGCGGGTTACATCCGGCAGTTCCAAAAGTTCTTCCAACATACATGTGTAAACTCAAAACCGTTCCGGTGCACTCCGTTCTAGAACAAATATTCGGTGGCGGCAACATGGATGCGGCATTATCAGCATAAGTTCCAACACCTCCGACATTGTTGGTGAACGACCTTAAAAATTCATCGCTGGTGCAAAGTCCGTCTAAAAATGCCTCTGAGCCATTCACTCCACAACGGGCTGAAGCAGCGCTATTTGTCATAGAGGCAATAAGTCTTGAATGACTTAACCATGCACCATTGTTGGCAGTTATGGAAAATCCGTAAGTAATATTGGTTATAACTTCACAGCCCGGAATAGATAGCGTGGCGGTGGAAGGTCCGGCAATCCATCCATTAGGCACAAAACAAGAGCCGAATGCCCCTACATAAGCGCTTACATAGGTGGGGTCAACCACCACCGGAAAAACCCTGTTACTGCTTTGAAGCCAACTGTTTTCCACGTAAATATTCAGCCTGTATTTGTTTCCTGTGAGCTTTTCTATTTTATATGCTGCAACATAATTACTTTCAGAATTTTTGCTTTGGTCCCAACAATAGCCGGGTTCAATCGAAATTAATTTTTTGCCGCTTTCATTGATAATATCAATTTCGCCTAACCAGTAATCGCCATTTACATAAGTGCCTCTTTCTTCAGGAAATGAAAATGTGTATGAGGCAGGAAGCATTATTTCTTCGGAAAAGACAGTGTAAGGTGTGCCCGAAAAATTAGTGTGCGTTTTAAGTATATATTCCGTTTTAATTTTCCCTTCATCGAATCTTATCACTCTGTCTGTTTGCGTATAAAATTCTTCTACATACATGCCGTTGTCTCCTACGCTGAAAATATTTTCTTTGTTGCCAAATGAGCCATTAATCAATGGGTTCATTCCCACAGTTACAGCGCCTTCCTTAAAAATAAATTTGCCGTGTCCTTCCGGGAATAAAGCTAATGGCACAGATTGCTGCTCTGCTATCCAGTAGTTTTGTTTGGGTTTTAAGTGGAAATTTTTTGTGCGCCAAAAGCCGTCAGTGTCCAAATAATTCATTTCGCCTATGCTCGCTTGATAAGCCTTGCCTCCGGGGGTAATAAACTCTTTGTAATTGGCAGTTCTCTTGTCTAACAATTCTACCGTGCCTTCGGGCAAATGGTCATAAACCCGACCATATTCCGGATGCTTCCGCATGGCTTTCGAATTGTATTCGGAGCATTTCTCGGTAATAACAGTTTTGAAATCGTCTGAAAATGAGGTGTAGTTGCCGGCAACTAAACTCTTTTTTTGATTTGCAATGAGTTCTGAAGGTTGTTTTGAAACGCCAATATTTTGCTGGCATATGGCGGCATGTGCGCCAGCCAGAAACAAAAATAATATTGGTAATTCTTTAAACCTCATGGAGTCAGTTTGTGAAAGATTTAAATGAATTGCAGAGGCTTAAATCTTTTCCCATCAGCGAAATAGATTCGCTGCATATTTCTTCTTCGGAAAAGGGTATGCTTTCCTGAGAATATACCGAAGCATTTTTCAACACACAGAGCACCAAAAGGAGCGAGTAAAAAACAACTTTCATAATAAATCTATTTTTTTTCTATGAACAAATGCACCGCTGATGCGCAAGGACATAGCAATCAAATAATTTGTTAAACTGCTTTAAAAATTATTCTTTCTAAAAAACGTGGTTGTTGTGAAGGCTGAAATGCTCTACAAAATACTGAATATGCGAGATATATGCCACAATAAAAATTGGTGTTTTAAGAAGGCAAAATTCTTTCGGGACACTTTTCTGCCGAATAAGCGTTTAATCAGTCTGAAAAAGGATTTTAAGATATTTGCACCTCAATCACCGGATTTGAGAAAAATTATTTCACTTTTAGTTTTGCTGTTTTTGTCAGAATGCTTGCTGGCTCAGGCATACCTGAAGCCTAATGAATATTTCTACCGTTTGGTGAATGGGCTGAAAGTTGTCATCATTGAAGACAAACAAGCCGGGCAAACCGAAATGTTGCTGAGTATTCAGGCAGGCACTGCATTTGAATCGAAAGATTTTGTTGAAACATCAATACTCACTGCATTTTTAACCGAACAACAACTCAAATCTAAAACTCAGCCTTACGGTATTCGCTCACAGGCACATGTGTTTACCGATTTCGTTTCTTTCTATATTATTTCTGAAGAAAATACCCCCGAAAAAATTAAATCCACATTGATGCATTTTCGACAGGCGCTTGCCCAACTTCACGAGCCTGAAGAAGTAAATAATATCCATATTAATCCTGAAAAAGTGCATACTCTTGCCATGAAAGATTCGGCTGAAGCTTATGGCACGGCTTTACAACTGATATTCGGCAACAATTATCACCGCCTTGGAAAGGTGCCCGAAACATGGAAGCCCGAACAGGCATTTTTCGATAAGCTGAACGAGTTTAAACAAACTTTGTATTGTCCGAAAAACGCTGTGCTGTTCATTACTACACCCATGAACAAAAACGATATTTACCGCATCATACGCGATGAAATGGTATCGTGGAAAGACTGTGTGTATAATACTTCCAAAGCTTTTCCCGCATCGGTCATTGCTACACATCCTTTCAGTGTGCAACAATTGGAATTCAGCGAAGGCGATCCTGCACAAATGCGCTTCATCAGAAATGCTCCGGCTTTTTACAAAGAACGGAAAATGGCGATGGCAGCCATGTTTTTTTCTGAAATAATTGCTAATGAAAACTCACGGGTCAACCGGTTGCTGCGCGACAGCTTGGGTATTACATCTGTATCGTTCAATTTTGGTCCTGCAAAATTTGTCAACGTCAGCGATTTTGTTTTCAAAACCGACCCAGATAATGTTGTTTGTTTATTAGAAAAAATTCATTCCTTTTCATTTACCGATGAAACCTTATATCCGGCAAAAGATTTACAAGCCGCAGCCGCAGCGCTATCTCAAAAAATACTGCATCCCGAAAGCAGAGCCGATTATATGTTGTGGTTCACCAAATTTGAATTTTACACTAACATAAACCTGTTCAGCAAATTAGAAGATTCGCTTCAAAAAATATCCCCAACAGATATTGTTCAGTTCGCCAAAAGACACATACTGGAACAACCGGGTTATATCATTTTGAATATCAACGAAGAACATTATGCCGAACAAAGGCTCGATACGCTTTTCAGCCATACCCATGTAAAGCCCGAAGATTACCGTTTCAATTTTAAAAAGAATACTGCTTTGTTTGCCGATAGCATTTCAGAACAAACTTTAATGAGTTTATCTCAATGGCTCAAAACCAATCCTAAAATTCGCATCAATGTTACCGGCACTGCCGGAAACGATGAACTGCTTCAGCTAACCGACAATGAAACACTGAATTTTTTAAAACAACATCCTAAGTTTGAAATTGCTCCTGCCAGTCTTATTCCCACAAAAAAAATAAGACTCGATATTTACAGAGCCATGATAATAATAAAACGCCTTATCGAAATGGGCATTCCGGTAGAACAAATCAGCGGAACCGGTAAATTGATTCCTTTTAATCAGGAAAAACCCGAAGAAAGCCGACAAGTGTATTGCACGCTGAAAATTCTATGATGCAGGGGCAAACAATAATTGCAAGTCTTTAGCATCTTGTGGCTTCATTCTTCCGGCAAGCACCAGTCGCAATTCTCTTCTTCTCATAGCGCCATCAAAACGTTTTTTCTCTTCATCGGTTTCGGGTGTTACCGAAGGAGCTATTTTGGGTCTGCCATTGCTGTCTAATGCCACAAAAGTATAATAGGCAGTATTGCATTGATAGGTGGTTCGCGTAGGAAGGTTTTCAGCGCTTACTTCAATAAACACCTCGATAGAAGTTCTGAAAGCGCGGGTAACTTTTGCTCTGATGGTAACCACATCGCCTACCCGAATCGGGTTTTCAAACGATACATTATCTACCGATGCAGTAACTACTACCGCTTCGGCATGACGACCGGCAGCAATAGCAGAAGCAATATCCATCCAATGCAGAATTTTTCCTCCTCGCAAATTATTCAAGGCATTGGTATCGTTGGGAAGCACCACTTCGCTCATGATGGCTTCGGTTTCTTTAGGTGTTTTTGTTTTCATTCTGAAAAAATTAAAATCTTAAATTATTGCGCTGCAAATATACATACCATTAAGGCGGGCATTTAAATGATAATAGTTTTTCATAAATTTATTGCCGAGAGTATTTCAAAAATCCCATATTTAAGTAACCAAAAAAAGTGAATTGTTATGAAAAATTTAAAAGTTTTTTCGTTGTTGCTTGCAGTAATTTTTGTTTTTAATGCCTGTAAAAAAGACAAAGAAGATGATAATACCGACCCGCTCGAATGGGAACATGTGGCATCTTGGGGCAGTGGCGGCACGGGCAACAATCAGTATAATTTAATATCGGGTATGGCAGTAGATGCAGCAGGTAACCAATACATATCTGATATGAATCAATGGCGTGTTCAAAAAATCAGCAACAACGGAAACTACATTACCCAGTGGGGCGAGGTCGGCAACGTCAAAGGAAAATTTCAAACCCCACGGGGCGTAGCCATCAATAGCGCAAGCGACATCTTTGTGGTGGACCAAAGTTACGATTGCGCCAATGCGCCCGATTGCATGGATATAGCCGGTATTGATTTCGGACCTTGTGCATTAGTATTAGGTTATGCAGTTTATGACGACACCTGTCGGCTTATTTCGGGATGCAATAAAACGGTGAATGGCGTGAATTACGCACCATATTTTTCCGTTGATATGAATGAGTGTATCACGTCTTGTCTGAACATTCCGAAGTCGAGAGTTCAGAAATTTTCTTCTTCCGGAAATTATCTGGCGCAGTTTGGCAGGTGCGGCACAGCAGACGGGCGTTTTATGTTTCCAATCGCCATAGCTATTGACAAAAATGATGTTATCTATGTAACGGACTCAGATTTCAACAACCGTATTCAAAAATTTTCACCTCAAGGAGCTTTTATACTTGCATGGACTTTAAATAATACTTTGGGCAATCCCCAAAATATAGCTATTGATAGTAACAACGATGTGTATGTGCTTTTTACCAAATACTTGTTTCCTCAAAAAAATGAATTTTCGGTAACTAAATACAACCCGCAGGGCACCGTAATGATGTCATGGACCAAAACATTGGAAAATGATGGAGAAGACGCGGTGTCAATGGCTTTTGATTCTAAAGGGAATTTGCACATTGGCAGCAGCGAAGGAGAAATTTTCATTTACAAAACCGATGGAACCCTCATTAAAAAATGGGGAGAGAAAGGCGTGAACGAAGGACAGATTTTAGGTTTGCAAACCATTCGTTTCGACAGCAACGACAATCTCTACATAGCAGGATGTGCCGGAAATTCTAATTGCAGAATTTCGAAGTTTAAGAAGAAGTTGTAGTTGAAGGAAAGAAACAAACTTCTTCCTATTAATTGCTCAATCAGGAAAGTTTCCTTCTTACGTCTGCTTTAGCTGACGGGCTAAAATATTACTTACTTAAAACTATTTCTTCGATTCTATAATTTTAACGCGCTTCAAACCCGTGAACCCTTCGAACTGCGGAAAATACATGTGCTCAATGTGAGCCGGGTTCAGCGTATAGCTGCCGTTGTAACGGGGAGTAAGTTGCACGGTGTAGATATAGGTGCCTTCGGGTAGGGATTCGAAATAAATCGAAACACGGTCGCGGAAGTATTCGCGGTGCACTTCAAAATATCCATTATCGCCTTTCTCCACGCTGCATCCTGCCGGTATGGGAATATCGAGCATCATATATTCCGAATGAAATTTCACCTGCACGGTAACTTTCAACTCGGCAGGATAACCGGCTTTGAGTTCGGTTACGGTTTTGCCCTGCTGCTCCAATTCCGATTGCACCTCGAAGTATTGGGTTTTCGGAGCAGGATTATGGTCGAAAAAATTCTGATGCCAGTTGATATACAAAGGCGTATGTGTGCTGATGTTCAAGGTGGCATTTTCACCGGGCAATAATGTTTTCAGAAAAGGAAATTCATTGACTATTTCGTTGCCGATACTTACAGAAGGTTTCGATTCGGTTTGTTTTTTCGACTCATCGAACAGCAAGCGAATAATGCGTGCCGAAATAATGGTGTTGCGGTAATGATTGCCCGGACGCTTTTCAAACATATAACCCAGCACCCGCGCCAAAGTATCCTTGCTCATTTTCGTATCGCGCAATATTTCATACATCAGCGAGGTGGCATAGAGGGAGTTATTATACAAATGCCGCTTTTCTTCGCACACATAAAAGTTGCCGTAAAGAGTAGTTTTGGTGTGCATAAAACATTCGTAAGCATTGTGCTGAATACCCGACAATTGCTTGATGCGCAGCAACAAAATTTTCTCATAAGTGCTTAGCATGGTATCCATTTCCATGCGCAGAATATGCGGCTCAAACAACATTCGGGTTTGGAGTTGTGCTGCCAAATACATGAGGTGCAATTTTTGGCCGCGCACTTCTGTTTTTTCAATCAAACGCTCCACTACGCTTTCCAATTTATTTAATGATTTAACGGCATAGCCCTGTTCGCGCGCCAACAACAATGCCTCGCCTACCTGCAAGGTGATGAACGGATTCATCACATTTTTTCCCCACCAGCTCCAGCCGCCTTCGTGGGTTTGGTTGTCTTCGAGTTTGCGGATGAGTTTGCGCACTTCGCGCTCATCGCGTTTTTTCCATTCGTCTTCGTTGTCAATGTATTTTACGGTGAGCAAACCTTTGAGCCGCGAAGCCATTTGTTCGTTGCAGGCATGAGCGTAGCCGCGCAAAAAATTCACTTCTTCTCTGATGATGTCATCCACCTGATTTTGAATGCGCAAGGTGGCAGGGTGTGCGGCAGATACAGGAGTAATCGTAAACGAAGTGTCGCTCAACAAATAAGAGAAGGCTCCTTCATGGCGCATGAGTCCTTTTTTGAAAATCTGCACCGAGCGCGATTCACCATCTGTGTAGCCATTGGGAAGCGTCATGCTGAAAGTGGCTTTAGCCGAATCTTCATTGCCTGCCACCAACGGAAAACGGAAAGTAGCCGAAGAGCGCACTGTGGTATCAAACTTTTGGGTGGTGTTGGCTTCATACAATACATTCATCGAATAATCGAAACCGGTATAGTTCATTACTTTTCCAATGGCTTCGGCAGAATCGCCCGCAACCATGAAGCGGGGCAAAGCCAACATTGCCTGCACGGGTTTGTAGGATTTGGTGTAAATAATTTCTTTTCCTGTTTGCGCTTTTTGGTTCACGGCAATCACGGCAGTTTTCCAGCGGGTAACATTATCGGGCCACTTCATGCCGAATGCAGCCGCACCCGATGAATCGGTGAGCAGGTTGGGCTGCCAGATGGCGTTGTCGGCAAATGCGCTGCGAATACCCGAAGCATCCATAGGCAATGCTTCGTATTCGCCTTGTTCGGAATTGAATGAAATAACTCCGCCCGAAACATCGCCATAATGGGAGGGAATGCCAACGGAAACTTTGTTCATGGTGTTTATAGAAACTTCACTTCTTAAACGAATACCATCTATATAATATTCGTCTGCATCATCTCTTCCTCCTCGAATACTCAGGCTTTGTCCCATATCATTTTGATATACTCCGGCAGAGGAAACAGCAACAGAATGGACATTTCGGGTGGGCATAGTAGCGATATGACTTCTGGTCGTTGTATAACCTACATCTATCAAAGGGACTCTGTATTCTATAATTTCAACTGCATGCAGTTCTTTAAGAGATTCTTTCATGCTGACATTTATAGTAATGGACCTGAATTCGCTCAATGTTACTCCCGATATTTTTTTCACTTCATATCCTACAGAAGAAATTTTCAGTTCATAATTTCCCGGAGGAATATTTTTTATAGAATAAAATCCGTCAAAATCGGTGGTGCTGCCGGTTAGAATTTTTCCATTTACCATAACAGCCACATTTGCAAACGGCATGCCTTCATTATTCTCATCTGTTACCTTCCCTTTCAGTTCTGTGTGGTAATTCGAATCGGCTTTATTGAGTGAGGAATAGGCTAAGGAATAATCTAATTTTTCGGTATCGGTTTTCGATCCGAAAAGTTTTTCCACTTCTTTCAAATAAGTGCTGTCGGTTAAATCTTCCGCAGTGATTTTAATAATGCTGGTGGTGCCGGGAACCACTTCAATGCGAAGCGACATAAGCGTGAATTCGCTGAAAAAAAACTGCACAGCATAAAACCCGGGTTCGAGATTGCTGAAATCGGTTTTCATACTCTCATACATTTTGTTTTGTTTATGGTCGGTTTCGCAATAAATGCCGGTGGCAAGCGAATTTTTCAGTTCGGTCAGCACCGTAATTCTTCCTTTGGAATAATCGGTGAACGAACGGTCGGGCTTGGTGAAATTGCGCGGGTCTATTTCATACAAAGGCTTTGTCAAAAAACGGTCGCGCTCGTGCGTGTTGAAAGCGCGTGCGCTCAGGCTGATGTCCCAGTATCTGAAACTGCTATACACCAGGTCTTTTGTGTTGGGTGTTTTTTCTTCTCTCACTATTACCACATTTTTCTTTATTTGATGGTTCATGCCTGCTTCATAATCAAACTCAATCGAGTCTTTGTAGGAAGCAAATACTTTCATGTGGTTCGGATACAGCGGTCCTATCCAGTAAGAAGTCATTTTATCGTTGTTGAAGAAATAAAATCTACGGCTGCTCATCACTAAAGTTTTTCCTAAGCTGTTTTCGCTGCTCAGCGGAATGAAATGTTTTTTAATGTCATTCACTTCCTGCTGCGAAAAGTTTTTGTCGCGGTCTTTTTTTATCGCATAAGCAGGCAGCGAATCGAGATTTACTGAAACAATGGTTTTGCGGTCCCACTCGGTGCATACGCTGTCAATGGTAAGTTCAAAATCGCGGAAGCGCAAGCGCACTTTATGATATCCTTCGGTTGCAATAAGGCTGTAGGGCGAAACTACTTTGTGATACCAAGCGGGCTTACCGTCAATTTCGACATAAGCCGGCTCCACAAATTTTTTGTTCTGCACGGCATATACTGCCAACTGCGGATAATCGTCTTCTTCTAAAGGAAGCGAATATCTGAAGCCGTTTTCATCTGCCAACAAAGCGCGATAGTAAACTGAATATTGCAAACCAAATTCGCGCACCCAGAAATGAGTAATCAATAATCTTCGTGAAGGATACGACTGAATGCTCAAAGATTGGTCATCGGGAATTTTGGTGGGTGCAGCTTTGTAACCGTAATCGGGAATATGCGGCAGAAAACTTTCCTTAAACTGGTCGTTGTAGGAAAGCACCGTGAGGTTGACACCGGCTACAGGCTTTTCGAGATAATTCGAAATTTTTATTTCAACATCGGCTTCTTTTCCCGGAAAAGTAATTTCGGGCAGGTTGGTTTCTATGCGCAGTTTCTTTTCATACAACTGATAATCGTTGACTCCTTGCTGCGCTTTTCCCGCCCACAAATACTGCACATACACCGAAAGTCGTTCGTGGGTTTTCATGGCAAATTTGTAAACAACCGTGCTGTCATTGTTCAGAAACATCCGGTTGCCACGGTGCATGGCAAATGCCGAAAGAGCAATGTCGAAAGGATTTTCAATCTGAATTTCAATCGTGTCTTTGACTGTTTTGCTGCGAAGTTTCACTCCGTTGTTCACATCGGCTACAAACAGTTTTTCGGTTTGGTGCTCGCTTTTGAAAATATAAGTTTCGGTGGAAGGATTCACTTTTATTTTGGCAGGCAAACTCACCGTATCGCTTTGTACTTTCAGATTGCCCGACTGCCGCATCGTAACTTTTCCTTCGTAATTGTTCAGCGCGTTTAAAAAAATGGTGTCGTTAAAAACTTCAATTTTAAACTCCAAAGGATGATGCAGTAATTGTATGGTAAAATTTCTTTCGGTGGTTTCGTTGCTGCTGCTGCGCAGAAACGCTTTAATATGCACTTTATGGTTGGCAGCGATGCGTATAGCCGAGTCGGGAAGTGTAATGAGCAGCGTTCCGCTTTCGTCCATAGTATAGGTGTGTATGAAAAGCGTATCGGGCAACAGTATTTTGCGTTCGTAAATCTGCGACACCAAACCCGATGTAACCACAATTTCGGCAGTGGCATCTATGAGGGGTAGAGCGTTTTTGTCTTTGGCATCAAAACGCAAATCAACAGGCTGTTCGCGATGATACACGGTGCGCACCGGAATCAGGCTCATCATGGCTTCTTTCAGTTCGTATTCTTCCAGCTTGAATTTTACAGATTTTCTCAAGTTGTAATCATCAATGATTCTGCCTTTGCTGTCTAACGGAATAAAATTGATGGTATAGGTTTTATCCAACTTCAGCGAATCGGGCAACAGCCGCTCCACCACATACGCGCCATCACTCAAGGGCTGAAGGGTATCTTGCCACAAAGTTTTTCTGTAATCAATTTCTACTTTAAATATGGCTCCGTGCGATAGAGGTTTGCCATCGCAATCCGACAGATAAGCTTTCACTTTCAGCGTGTCGCCATGACGATACACGGGCTGACTTGCCACTGCAAAACCGACATCGTAACAAGGAGGTCGCGGATAATCGGGATAGCGACTTGACCAGGAAGGCATTTTATACACCAATTTCATTTTTTCGGTAACGCCATCTTTTTCTACTCTGATTTTTCCCGACTGAATAAAACTTCTGAGCAGGTATGCTTGAGTTTCAGTATCGACTTTCAGTTTTTTTCGTTTGTGCCGAACCAATGCATCGTTCACCCATGCTCCATCTTTGTTCCAAATGCGCAAGCCGGGTTTATTGCCGAAACTTTGCAGGGCAACGATTAAACCCGAATGCACCAGGTATTCCACTACAAGCAAATTTTTCTCTACCGACAAGAGGGAGTAGTGTCCGGGTTTTAGTTGTTGTTTCACATACGCATCGAGCGAATCGCGATGCACAAAGCCGATGCGCTGTTGCTGATATTCTTTGTCGTGAATCAGCACCGGTTTTCTGATTAATTTTTCGAAGGCTCTAAGCTCGTGTTTAAAAAGCAGGTAGTGCCCGGAGTGGTCGCGGAGGTCTTGCGTATGCGCAGCGGGCGCGAAGCATAGTAGCGCTGCTATAGCGAACACGATGCGCAGGATAATATGTAGTGCAAGCCCTTTCATCAAAAAAGAATTTGACGATGAATATAAAAATTTCAAAAACGTAATCTGTTATCATGTTCTTGGCGTTGAGATTTTCTAAAAAGTCTGTCATGGTGAGTTTATCGAACCATGAAAACCCTAAATACTATATCCTTCGACAGGCTCAGGATGACAATTTTCAAAGTTTATTAGACTTTTTATACAATCTCATCATTGCTTATTTTTTTTTCAGACGCAGCAAAACGAAAAAAGGAGGGATGGGGGAGGAAAAAATTCCGCTTCGCCCTCGCTCGCGTCTCGCGAGTGAGGTTTTGCCGTGCATCTTGCACAAAATATTTCCAATAGCTAAATATCAGCCTGAGGCTCTAACAACACTCACTCGCGAGACGCGAGCGAGGGCACAATAAAACATCAGGCACATCAGCAACTACTTTGATGCTAACGGAGCGTCCATCACTGCTTCACACTTTTTACAGGTTCTTTTTTCGGGCGAGTTGTAAAAGTTTTTCATTACTTCGGGCAGTTGTTTCACAATATCGGTAAGCACAAAATATTCTTCATGAAGAAGATTGTTGCAATTTTCGCAAAACCATTGAAAGCCATCGTTTTCATTTTCTCTTCTGTAACGCTCAATCACCAACCCAACAGAATCCGAAGGTCGCTGTGGTGAGTGCGGTACTTTAGGAGGTAGCAAAAACATTTCGCCCGCTTTTATTTGAATATCGCGAGGCGCTCCATTTTCCTGAATGCGCACTATGATGTCGCCTTCTAATTGATAAAACAATTCTTCGCCCTCGTTGTAATGATAATCTTTTCTCGAGTTGGGTCCGCTTACCACCATTACAATGTAGTCGGCATTGTCCAAATAAATTTGTCGATTGCCTACCGGAGGCTTCAGCAGGTGGCGGTTATCATTTATCCATTGTTGCAGGTTAAACGGAGGAGCAATCATTATTTTTTGTTTTTAAATTTTTCACGAATTAATTTTTCTTCATCGTCAATAATTTTTGCCAGCGTACTTTTTTTCAGAAGGTTTACCGTTTCATTGCGCACATCGCTGAAGGTGGAGCGAATGCCACAGGTTTTTTCGTCTTTACATTCTTCGCAAGGCTCATAATATTTGTAAGCCACACAAGGCAGCAACGCAATGGCGCCATCCATCGAGCGGATAACATCTGCCATCGTAACTTCTTCGGGCGATTTGATGAGATAATACCCACCGCCTTTGCCTTTTTTACTGTTCAGCAAGCCATCTTTTTTCAACTCGAGCAATATGGCTTCGAGAAATTTTTGAGGTATTTTTTGCTTCTCTGAAATTTCGCTGATAAGTATCGGTCCCTCTTGATAATGACGTGCCAAATGAACTAAGGCATGAATGGCATATTTGGCTTTTTTAGATAACATCTACAATAAAATATTAAATTTAGATTTGAAAATTACACATTTATCATGAATCTCGATTTAATTGGAAAAAATGCCTTAGTGTGCGGTGGCAGCAAAGGCATTGGTAAAGCGGCTGCCATGCAACTGGCTTTACTCGGAGCTAATATTACATTAGTTGCCCGAAACGAAGACACGCTGAAAAAAGCAATTACGGAATTAGACACCTCGCGCTATCAGCATCATGAATATTTAATCATGGATTTTTCTGATTATAAGCAGGTGCAAAAAAATATTGAAGCACACCTGAATGAACCTGATACTTATTATGAAATATTGGTGAATAATACGGGTGGTCCTGCCGGAGGCTTAGCTATAGATGCTAAGCCCGAAGATTTTATTCAGGCTTTTAATAATCATTTATTGTGCAATCAGGTAATTACTCAATCTATTGTTCCGGGCATGAAGCAACATGGTTATGGAAGAATTATCAATATTATTTCCACTTCGGTGAAACAGCCTTTAAATGGGCTTGGCGTATCGAATACCATTCGCGGAGCAGTGGCTAACTGGGCAAAAACCTTAGCTAATGAGTTAGGCGCGTATGGTATCACTGTAAATAATGTGTTGCCCGGAGCCACCAATACCGAGCGATTACAAAATCTGAATACTGCAAAATCTGAAAAAACCGGAAAAAGCTTGAACGAATTAGAAGAAGAAATGAAGCAGGAAATTCCGTTAGGGCGCTTTGCCGACCCGCAGGAAGTAGGCGCGGCTGTGGCATTCTTAGCTTCGCCTGTAGCCTCATACATCACAGGCATCAATCTTCCGGTAGATGGCGGCAGAACGGGGTGTTTGTAAGTTGGTATTTAATAAAAAAAACGCGATGGGCTTTAGCCCATCGCGCCTATCAATTTCATCACCTGAATAATTATTTCACCGAAGCCGTAAACTTCTCCACTACATGGTTCACCGGCTTCACGGTACGCAGATACTCATAAATGGCTCCCAAATCTTCTTCGCTCATACCGGCATACATCGTCCAAGGCATCACTGTTTGAAATTCGCCCTTACTCATGTCCACATCGGGCAACACAAATTCGGGATCGGCATACATTTTAAAACGCTGAATAAATTGTTCCTTGTTCCATGTTCCAATGCCCGATTCGTGAGGCGTAATATTAGGCGAACGCAACAAGGTTCCGTTGCCAAAATCAAACTCAAATCCTCCGGCAAAAAATTCGCCTACAATTTCGCCTTTCACCTGTTTGGTATGGCATTCCGAACAAGCGGCAGCAGTAGCCATATATTTCCCATAAGCTTTTATATCAGACGGGTCGGGGCGTTTTTGTAAATCGGGTTTTGTGGGAATAGTGTTTAAGATAAAATTGAAAGGAAAATCGGCTACAGACTCCGGATGGTCTTTTTCGACAACAGGTAAAGTTCTGATATAAGCTATCACATCTTTAATATCTTCTTCATCCAGCTGGCGATAAAATTGATAGGGCATAATGGGGAAAAAAGAATTGCCGTTTTTACTGACTCCACAAGTAATGGCTCTGAATATTTCGCCATCAGTCCAGTCTTTTAATCCGTGAGGCGTAATGTTTTTGGCAATAAATCTTCCCGGAAAACCAAATTGCTGATTGAACTCTTCGCCTCCGCCTCCAATATTATCGGGCAACATGGGTCCCGAAAATTTTGTCCAGTCGCGAGTGCCATGACAATCCATACACAACATCACATGATTGGCAAGATACTCACCGCGGGCTACCCGCTCCGAAGTAATTTCAACTTTAATATCGGGGGGCGGTCCCACATCGGGCAATGCAAGTTTAACATATGCAAGCAAGGCTGAAACGCATATCAGCAATAGCACTAAGGCTATGCCGACAATTTTTAAAATTTTCGAAAACATGGCTGAAGGTTTTTGGTTTCTGAAAATAAAGTTATAAAATATATCGTTATTTCGAATTCAAAGTTTGAATAAATACAGAAATTGAAAAATCATCCTTTTTTATTAATCAGAATTATTTGCAGAAAGAAAATTCTATTACTTTTATTTGAACCTTTTAAAACCTAAACAAACATAAACCATGTTGAACCAATCAATACGCACAGTAATTGTTCCGGCATTATTACTCTTATTCGTTTCGGGGATAGTGTTTGCTCAAAAAGAAAACGGCATTGTAAATTCCGGAGAACTTATTAATAAAGGAGTCGAACTTCACGATGCCGAAAAATATGACGAAGCCCTGGCGCTGTTCAATCAAGTGCCCGAAAACGATACCAACTACGGACTTGCTACTGCCGAAAAAGCCTTTTCATATTTTGCCAAAAAAGATTACGAATATGCCATTAAACTCTGCGAAGAAGCCATCAAAATAGGAACTGACTTTGATAATAATCTGTACGTTACTTTGGGTTCTTCTTATGATAATGCTGGACAGCCTGAAAAAGCCATTGAAGTTTTTAACAAAGCCATAGCAGAGTTCCCTAAAAATCATTTAATTCTTTTCAACAAAGCTGTTACGCTCGAAAAACAGGAGAAATATGAAGAAGCTGTGGAAACCTACAAACAGACCTTATACATCAATCCCTACCACGCCACAACTCATTTGCGTTTAGGCTTGCTGGCAGAACAGGAAGGCGAACTGACCAAAGCCATGCTTTGCTACAATACTTTTCTGATGGTAGAGCCTGCCTCCAAACGCTCGCTCACCGTGCTCGAATTGCTAGATGTTTTAGCTGCTAAAAAATATGACGATTCCAAAGCCAAAGGCATAAAACTTTCTGAAAAAGGCGATGATTTCAAAGAAATTGAAACCCTTATTCGCAAACAATTAGCGCTCAACAAAAATTATAAACTCGAATCGAAAGCAGATTTTCCTGTAATTCGACAAAATCAGGCATTGCTTTCTTATTTGCCCAAACATAAAGGCAAAGAAGGTTTTTGGGAAAAATTTTATGTTCCCTTTTATGCCCGCATTTATCAGGAAGGACATTTCGAAACTTTCAGCTACTATATTTTGTCGAGCAGCACCAATGATAAAATCAAATCCTTAGTTGCAAAAAACAAAAACCAGTTGGCAAAATTCACTGATTGGAAAAACGAAGCCTACAACAAACAAGTATCCAAACGCAAACTCCAAATGGATGGCAAAATGGTGGATGGTTATCAGATATATTACAACAACGGACATCTATACGGCTTCGGTCCCTACAATCCCGAAACCGAAAAGAAAACCGGCTCGTGGGAGTTTTATCACAACAACGGAAGACTGCTTGCCAACGGAACATTCGACAGCAATGGCAAGCAAACCGGCAGCTGGAAATTTTATTACAACAATGGTAAACTGAGAAAGGAAGCTATTTATATAGACGACAAAGAAAACGGTCCTTACAAAATGTATCATCGCAACGGAAACCTTTCAGAAACAGGAACCTTTGCCGATGCCAAACTCAATGGCGAAATAAAATCTTTTGGCAGCTATGGCGGACTCGAAGAATTGCACAATTTTAAAAATGGAGTTCATGAAGGCAATTACGAAGAGTATCATACCAATGGCGCGCTCCGCTTCAAAGCCAGTTATGTCAACAACAAATACAATGGAGCTTACAAAACTTACTATGCCGATGGAAAAATTTATGTTGAGGGAAATGCTAAAGATGATTTAAGAGAAGGTGAATTAAAAACATACTACCGCAACGGACAAATTCAGGTGCAGAAAAATTATGAGTTGAATAAAGAAACCGGTCCATACAAAAAGTTTCACAGCAACGGGCAAGTGCATGAAGAAGGAATTTTGAGAAACGATAAACCCACCGGAGTTTGGAAACTTTATCATCGCAATGGACAACCCGATGAAATTACCAACTATAACGATTCTGGCGATGAAAACGGCAAGCAGCAGTATTTCGATATTGACGGCAAATTGTATTACGAAGCCGAATACAAAGACGGAAAACTGCTTCAGTTCAAATATTTCGACAAAGCCGGCAATGTGGTGAACGATACCAAAGTGAAGTCAAAGCAGGAAGTGAAGTTTCACTATCCTGATGGAACCATGCGCTGGGAAGGCATGCTCGACAACGGCAAGCGTACCGGTTTATGGAAAGAGTATTATCGGAATGGTTTGCTAAAGTCAGAACTCAACTATAAAGACAGCAAGTTGAATGGCGAAGGAAAAGAATATTACTACAATGGAAAAGTGCACAAGGAAATGAATTTTTCAGACGGTAAATACCACGGCAAGTACCGGGAATATTTTCACAACGGACAGTTATACAAATCTGCCTGGCATGAAAACGGTGACGGCTATGGAGACATATATTTTTATGAACCGGACGGCACGCTCGAAACCAAATACACCCTGATGAAAAACAAGGTAGTCGGAAAACTGTATAATTATAATGTAGAAGGAAATGTATCGTCTATTGAACGTTATGATGACGACCTGTTTATTGGCTTCACATTGTTTAGTTCCGAAGGAAAAGAAATTCAGAATGTAGATATCAATCAGGAAAAAATAGATATTGAATACAAAGGCGAATCGGGCGAAATAAGAATGGTTAGAAATTATACCAACGGTGCGAAAAACGGAATTTCCAACGGATTCTATTTAAACAAAAAATTATCGAGCGAAGGACAATATCTCGATGATAAAAGAGAAGGCTTATGGAAGTATTACAACCCCGATAACACCCTGAACGTGTTGCAAAATCTTGAGTCGGGCAAACCAACCGGAACCAAAGAAAACTATGATTATTTCGGAAAAATTCGTTCGCGCTACAATTACGAAGACGGCTCCATTTATGGCAAATGTTTTTTGTATTACTATAACGGCAATATCAAAGAAGAAATGAATTATTGGGACGATGACCAAGACGGTATCACCAAATATTTCGGGTTCAATGGCGACCATGTCATGTCGTTGATTTATGACAGAGGCAGTTTGAAAAAAGTTATCTACATCAACGGTAAAGGAGGCAAGCCCGACACGGTTGATGCGCCCATTAACGGAACCATTGAAGCTAAATATGCCAATGGAAAAACCGCTTTTCTCATAGAATTGAAAAACGCATTTTACAACGGCAAATACAGAGAGTTCTATGAAGACGGAACCCCGTGCAGAGAATCAAATTATATAGACGGAAGGCTTGAAGGCGAACGGAAAACCTGGTATCGCAATGGCAAGATGTGCATGTCGGAGCAATTCAAGTTTGGCAATAACGAAGGCGCCACAATATTATACTATGATTCGGGCGTTAAAAAAGCCGAACTGAATTACAAGCTCGATGATTATCATGGCGATGTAAAATATTTCAACGCTGCCGGTAAACTTTCAGAGCATTATATTTTTCACAGCGGAAACATGATAAAGCGTTTGCTTTAAATAAAAAGTAGTTTTACATATATGCAGATAAACGTTGTTCATAGTATTTTTTTCAAAAACAGTTGCGCCTTGTCGCATACCGGTTCTCCGGTGTTCGAAAGCCTTGTGCGCATGGTTTTGTTTCCGGCAGTATTGCTGATTTCATTTGCAGCGCTTGCCCAACCCAAAGCCGAACTGTTTCAATTGCAACAAAAACACCCGGAACAATCAGCGGTTTATACCGATGTTGATGAAACCGTGAACATCAACTTAGTGGGCGACAAACTAAACATCAGTATGAAAGTGGCAAAAGAAAGCATGTTGTTAGACGACCGTGCCGGGCTTTTTTCAGAAGGAAGAGTAACATATTCTTCTTTGGTTTATCTCACCAACATTGCCGCATCTACACTTTACCCCGGTGAAAAAAAATACAAGGAAATACGGGTCAACGAATTCAAAGAAAAAGACCGCATGGACAACAATGTTTTTCATGATGATGTGAAGGTGAAAAAATTTGAATACCCACAATTGGTGAAAGGAGCCAAGCGCAAAGTAGAATTGTTTTATGAAATTAAAGATCCCTACATGCTTACCTCTTTCATTTTTTCTGAATTTTTTCCGGTAGAAAGAGCTACGCTGAAAATAATTTGTCCCGAAACTGTTGAAATAGGCTACAAAATATTTAATGCCGACAGCATTGATGTTGTTTATGAAAAAAAGAAAGAAGGCAATAAGATTGTTCACGAATGGAAATCTTCCGACATCAAAAAAACCGTGTTCGACAATGGAGCGCCCTCTCACCTGCATCACCTGCCGCATATAATCTATTATATAAAAAATTATACGCACAGTGGTAAAAAAGAAAACATACTCGAATCGGTAGAAGACCTTCATGCCTATTACAGCAAACTGGTGAAAAACATCAATCAAGAACCCTATGAGCCGCTGAGAAAAATTACCGATTCGCTGGTTGCCAACCTTTCTTCCGAAGAAGAAAAAATTAAAGCCGTTTATTATTGGGTAAAAGACAATATCAAATA
Source organism: uncultured Chitinophagaceae bacterium (assembly GCA_964518215.1). Taxonomy (GTDB): domain Bacteria; phylum Bacteroidota; class Bacteroidia; order Chitinophagales; family CAIOSU01; genus CAYSGX01. The sequence goes on along the minus strand of CAZFFP010000010.1, from coordinate 40,363 downwards.
CATAGCTTTTGAAAGCGGTTACGAAGGATTCATTCCGAGAGAATCGAAAGATGTTTTTGAAAAACGATATGGCGATTGTAAAGACATGTCGAGTATAATTACCGAAATGCTCAAATATGCCGGAGTGAAATCTCATTTGGTTTGGATTGGTTCGAGAGAACTGCCCTACAGCTATCTCGAAAACCCCACTATGAGTGCCGATAACCACATGATTGCGGCAGTGAAAGTAAACGGGGAATATATTTTTTTAGATGCTACCGGAACATACACGCCCTACGGTTATCCTACGGCTTTTATTCAGGGCAAAGAAGCCATTATTCATTTGGCAGAAAATAAATTTGAAATTGTAAAAGTGCCCGAAGTGGACCCTGAACTCAACATGAATATTGATAGCATTAATATTGAAATCACCAAAGATTTGAAAATCAGCGGAAGTGGTTTGGCGCGTTTTACAGGCTTTGAGCGCGACCGGATTTTGGGCAGTTTGTATGACCATACTAAAGAAGAAAAACTCAACATTCTTAAAAGCTATTTTCAAAAAGGCAGCAACAAATTTATTCTCGAATCATTTGAAGAAATGAATGCTAACGACCGCGACAAACCTTTCGATATTCGATACAGCTTCAATGTGAGCGATTACGTATTGAGGTCCGACAATGAAATTTTTGTAAACATGAATCTCGACCGCATTTATGATAAAAGCGCCATTGAAAAAGACCGTAAAATGGATATTGAATACAAAAACAAAAGAAAATTTGTGAACACCGTTACGCTTAAAATTCCTGACAATTACGAAATTTCATACCTTCCCAAAAACGATGCGCTCGAACATGAACAGTTTGGCTTTAATGTTCATTACAAAGTTGATAATGGACACATTACTCTAAAAATCGAAGTTGTATTAAATACGCTGTTGCTGAAGAAAAAATATTTCAGCGAGTGGAATGAATTTATTGCTGCATTGAAAAAAAATTATTCGGAGAGTGTTGCGCTGCGTAGCATTCGATAATATTTAAAACCATCAAAACCACAGTTTCATGAAAAAGTATTGTTTGTTCATTGGTCTATTTTGTCTGGCGGCTTTTCAACACCTGACTGCCCAAACATTTATTTATGCCGATTTTAAATGGGAAGAAAAACCACAACCATACAAACCTGCCGGCACCGATACGATGTCGCAGATAGTGCTACAAGATAAAATAGCTTATCAGGTAGTTATTGAAAACAATATCGCTCATGAATATTATTTCAGACATACCCGCACATTTGTGAATTCTGACCAGGCTATTGAGCGCAATAATAAAGTGTATTTGCCTTCAGGAATGAGAACCACAGTGGTGCGGCTCGATGTGCGAGTGATAAAACCCAATGGCGAAATTATTCAAATGAACGAAAGCGATATTAAAGAAGCGGTAGATGAAGACTCGGAGCGTAAATATCAATACTTAGCGGTGCGCGGTTTGGAACAGGGCAGCGTGGTGGAAGAATTATTTGTCATGAGAACTCCTTCTGATTTTACGGGTCGCATATTTACTGTTCAAAGCGAATATCCTAAGCGCAATGTTACATTCGAGTTGTTTTACCCCGCGCACCTGATATTCGATACCCGAAGCTATAACGGATTTCCTAAGCTGGAAAAAGACACTACTCATGCAGATAAAGACCTTGCCTGCCGCAAAGCTTTCAGCGAATATATTCCCGCGCTCAAATCCGAAAAATATTCCAACCGCGTAGCACATGTTCAGAAAGTAGCTTTTAAACTCACCGGCAACAGCGCTTCCCGAAAACTTAATCTTAATAGCTACGACATTATAGCCGATATTTTCTTTCAAAATCTGAATTTGCCGCCTACCAAAGCCGAAGCAAAAGTATTAGATAAAATACTGAGCAATGCCGGAGTAAATTTTTCAAAGAATGAAGAAGACAAAATCAGAAAACTGGAAGACTATGTGAAGAAAAATATTTTCAATACCGATAAGTTGCCCAACAATTCGGTGAGCATTGATAAAATGTATGAAACCAAAATTACCGATGCTTACAGTCTTACCCGTTTATACGTGGCGGCTTTCAACAAACTCAATATCGAACACGAATTGTTGGTGAGTTGCAATCGTTATGACCTCAATTTCGCGAACGACTTCGAGCCGCTCAGTTATCTCGATAAGTTTTTTCTCCATTTTCCCAAACACGACAAATACTTAGCACCTGAGCATCCGTTGTATCGCTACGGATTAATCCCTTATCAATATCGTAATCAATATGGTTTGTTTGTAAAGAAAACTTCATTGGGTAATCTTACTACCGGTTTGGGAGAGGTTCGGTTTGTTGAATCAGATGCTTATACCGAAAACACTGACAGCCTGATTATAGAAGTGGATTTTAGCAAGGGCTTCGAAACTCCTAAATATCAATACCGCATTACCAATTCCGGTCACGAAGCAGCAGGATTACAAACCCTGTTTGAATATCTGAAAGACGAAAAACAGAAAGAAGAAATACGTAAAAGTTTGGTGAAAGTATTTGCCGATGATGCCGATGTTGAAGGCTTAAAAGTAGAAAACGAAGGCGCGGCTTATTTTGCCAATAAACCTTATGTTATCAGCGCACATTTTTCTAATGGGAAATATGTTGACAAAGCAGGAGGCAAATACATTTTCAAAGTAGGCGAACTGATTGGACCACAGGAACAACTTTATCAGGAAGAGACGCGTAAAATGCCTATCGAAATGAACTACTGTAAAAATTATTATCGAATCATCAAGTTTAAAATTCCTTCGGGCTATAAACTTTCCAATACCGATAAGTTGAACATGGATATTTTTCACAACAATGCCGAAGGCGAGCGCATCATGGCTTTTCGCTCCTGGTATGATATTAAAGACAATGATGTAATTGTTTTTTGTGAAGAGTATTATAAAGCTATCGGGCTGCCGGTAAGCGAATATGAACCTTTCAAAGCAGTGATTAATGCCGCTGCTGATTTCAACAAAATAGTTTTATTGTTTGAACCGAAATGATTTGATTGCCTTGGGGTTTCAAGTGTATTTAAGCCCATTTTCATAGCCACTTATAGCCCTTATAGCCCACGGTTTAAACCGTGGGCTATAAGGGCTATAAGCTATAAGGGCTGAAAAAGAGATTCGCTCCAAACCTTCAAACAATTTCTTTCCCGCTTTACAACCTTTTATTAATAAAAAATGTCTTAGACAGCATTCGTTCTATCAATACCTGCGAATATTTACTCAATTTTAGAATTTAATAACTTTCATGCTCAAGTTTTCAGGTAATTTTGCGCCCTCTATGCAAAGCAAACTATTTATAAAATATCTATTCTTGGGCGTATGCTTTTTTACGCTTATTCAGAATACTGCTTCTGCCCAAAGTAAATTTACCATCAGCGGATATGTGAAAGATAAATTAAATGGCGAATCGCTAACGGGAGTAAATGTGTATGCCAAAGAAACCATGAAAGGTGGCAGCACCAACGAGTTTGGATTTTATTCAATTACCCTTCCTGGCGGGGAATACACTTTGACGGCTTCATTTTTGGGTTATAAAAGCATTGAAATTCCGGTGGTATTAAACAAAGACCTGCGCATTAATTTAGAATTGGGCACAGCCGACATTGTAACCGATGTAATAGAAGTAACCAGTGAACGCAAAGACAAAAACGTTGAAAATACTCAAATGGGCACTGTTGATTTGCCTATTGAACAGGTTAAATCCATTCCGGCACTATTGGGCGAAGTGGATATTTTCAGAACCTTGCAATTGTTGCCCGGTGTGATGAGTGCAGGCGAGGGCAATTCGGGGTTTTATGTGCGCGGTGGCGGACCCGATCAAAACTTAGTGCTGTTAGACCAAGCGGTAGTATATAATCCGGGACATCTTTTCGGTTTCTTCTCTGTATTTAATTCAGATGCCATTAAAAGCGCTAACCTTATAAAAGGCGGTATGCCTGCCAACTACGGGGGCAGACTTTCATCGGTGGTAGATATTTCTATGAAAGAAGGAAACATGAAAAAGTATAATGTTGAAGGCGGTGTGGGTTTGATTTCTTCCAGACTTACGGTTCAAGGACCCATTAAAAAAGATAAAAGCTCCTTTATTGTTTCGGGCAGGCGCACATACATAGATATTATCACCAAGCCTATTCTGAAGCGGGTAAACGATGGAGAGTTTGATGGTAACACTTATTATTTCTACGACCTCAACGCCAAATTCAATTATGTTTTTTCCGATAAAGACCGCCTGTATGTGAGCGGATATTTCGGGCGCGATGTATTCAGTTTCAACGACCCCTCTTTTAATATTAAAATTCCGTGGGGCAATGCCACCGCTACCATGCGATGGAATCACTTGTTCAGCAATAAACTTTTTATGAATACGCTGGTGATATACAATGATTATAATTTCTCGGTGCAATCTAAATTTCAAGACATCCGATTCAATCTATACTCGGGCATCAGAGATGTGGGCGGAAAAGTTGATTTCGATTATTTTCCATCGGTTAATCATAGTGTGAAATTTGGCGTAGAGCATACCTGGCACACATTTATGCCTTATTCTGCCGAAGGAAAATCGGGCGATGATGATTTGCTGAGCACCGATAAGGTTTCAAAAAAATACGGTCACGAATCTGCCGTATATATTCTCGATGATTTTACGGTAACCGATTGGTTGAAGATAAATGCGGGCATGAGACTTTCAATGTTTAATAATGTTGGTCCTCAGGAAAAATATCTGTTCGATGATTTTAATCGCCCTACCGACACTTTGCAATATGGCAGAAGCGAACATATTCAAACCTATTATGGTGCAGAGCCGCGATTGAGCATGAGATTCAGTGTCAATAAATCTACTTCTATCAAGCTCGGAGTTACCTACAACAACCAATATATTCACTTGGTATCGAGTTCTACCACAACGCTACCCACCGACCTTTGGGTGCCCAGCACTGCATTGGTGAAACCGCAACGCGGATTGCAGGTAGCTACCGGAGTTTTCAAAAACTTTAAAGAAAACATGTACGAAACTTCCGTAGAAGTATATTATAAACGCATGAACAATCAGATTGAATTCGGACAAAGCTTTGTTCCTGAATTAGGCATGGACATAGAAGATTCGTTTGTTTTCGGAAGCGCAGAAAGTTACGGGGCTGAATTTTTTCTGAAAAAAGCCTACGGAAAATTGAATGGATGGATAGGCTATACACTTTCATGGACCAATCGCTTTTTTGATGATCTGAATGAAGGCAGAGCTTTCCCTGCCAAATACGATCGCAGGCACGATGCCAAAGTAGTATTGATATACGACATCAGTAAGCGATGGAATGTTTCTGCCACATTTGTGTATGGAACGGGAATTGCCACTACCGTTCCTATTGGCAGATATTTTATTGAAGGGCGCGTGGTGAATGAATATGGCGACCGCAACGGTTATCGTTTGGCGCCCTACCACAGAGCCGATATTGGTGCCACCTATATTATGAAAAGGAAAAAACATTATTCCGACATTACCATTTCTGTTTACAATTTATACAATCGCAGAAACCCATACTTTATCTATTTCAGTGCCGAAGGAAATATTGCTTCGGGCGACCTCAACCTGCAAGCCAAGCAGGTGTCGCTTTTTCCCATTCTACCATCTATTACATGGAATTTTAAATTTTAGAAACCATGAGGCGCGAGATAACACATATAAGACTTGAGATTTTAGGAAATAGATTTTTTCATGTAACCCTGTTGTGTTACTTATTATTTCTGACTTCCTGTACTCAGGTAATCGAAATAACAGATTTACCTCAGCCCAAACCACAAATTGTGGTAGAGGGCACTATCGAAAACAACGAGCCGCCTTTCATATTGCTTACCAGAAACTCGCCATACTTTGGAGGCATTTCTCTCAACGACCTGTCGAGGTATTTTGTAAATGGCGCTTTTGTTCAGGTTTGGACCGAAACCGATACGGTGCAACTCACAGAGTTTTGTCTGGGCGCTCTTCCAACCGATGTGCAAAAAGCACTACTCGAATCGCTGGGTTACGAAAATCCCGACACAGCAAATCTTCCGAACATTTGCATTTATTCTGTGCCGAATATTTTTCAATATTTTCTCACAGGCGATACTACCGGTGTGTTTGTTGGGAAAACCAATACCGTATACCATTTGCGTATTGAGGTTGATGGAAAAGAATTGACCTCCAAAACCAGCATCCCCGGCTTGGTGCAACCCGACCCATTAACCTGGCGACCGCATCCGGATATAAGAAAAGACTCATTGGTTTCGGTTTATATTAATTTCAAAGACCCAGACACATTGGGAAATTTTTACCGCTATTTCACTCAAAGAAACGATGAGCCTTTGTATGCACCGGTTACTTCTTCGGCTTATGACGATATTGTTGTTAATGGTCAATACATCAGTTTGCCGTTGGAGCGCGGACAAAGCCGGCAAGCTGCGTTCGATGGCAATACCTACGGGTACTTTTGGCGGGGCGATACTGTAACATTAAAATGGTGTACCTTAGACAAAGCTTCTTACGATTTTTGGCGCACCCTCGAAAACGATGGAGGCGACAGCCCTTTCAGTGCTCCGGTAATTATAAAAACCAATATCAACGGTGGATTGGGTGTGTGGTGCGGATATGGCGCTGTATATCAAACAATTATTATTCCCGAATGAGCATTTTTTATTAATAACCGCTCTACTGCATAACTTTGAATTTCATTCAATACCACTTGTGATACCTGTTTCTTCAGATACTATTGTTGCTTTAGCCACTCCTCAAGGCATTGGGGCTATTGCCGTAATCCGTTTGTCGGGGGCAGATGCTCTTAATATTTTTCAGAAAATATGGAAGGGAAAAACTCTCGAAGAGCAGCCTACACATACCGCCCACTTTGGTTTTATCAAAAATCATGATGAAATGATTGATGAAGTGGTGGCGACCATTTTTAAAGCACCACATTCATATACCAAAGAAAATTTGGTAGAAATTTCGTGCCACGGTTCGCCATTTATTGTACAAAAAATTATTGAGTTGCTCATTGAAAATGGTGCCCGGCATGCGCAGCCCGGAGAGTTTACTTTGCGCGCATTTTTGAATGGTCGTTTTGATTTATCGCAGGCGGAAGCCGTAGCCGATTTAATTGCTTCCGATTCTGAAGCATCGCATAAAGTGGCAATGCAGCAAATGCGCGGGGGCTTTTCCAATCAGATAAAAAATCTGCGCGAACAACTCATCAACTTTGCCGCGTTGATTGAACTCGAACTCGATTTTGGTGAAGAAGATGTAACATTTGCCAATCGCGATGAACTGGAAAATCTGGTCTCAAATCTTTTGGCTCATATTTCAAGCCTTATCCATTCTTTTAAATTGGGCAACGTCATTAAGAACGGAGTAAGCACCGTTATTGCCGGGCGACCGAATGCCGGAAAATCCACTTTGCTCAACGCGCTATTACAGGAAGAGCGGGCGATAGTTTCTGAAATTCCGGGCACTACTCGCGATGCTATTGAAGAAGTATTGAATATTGAAGGAATTAATTTCCGGTTGGTAGATACTGCCGGCATTCGGGAAGCAACAGACACTATTGAAAAAATAGGTATTGAGCGCACCATGCAGAAAATACGCCAGTCGGCTATAGTGGTGTATCTGTTCGATGTCAGCGAACTTACTTCCGCTGCAGTGCAGCAGGATGCTGCAGCGCTTCATGCGCACGATATTCCTTTGCTGATAGTAGGCAATAAAATTGATTTGGCTGATGAAGCCGCTGCCCTGAAAAAATTCGGTTCGCTGAAAAACATTTTGTTTATTTCTTCTAAAACCGAATGGCATCTCGAAGAACTGAAACAAGCCTTAGTGAAACAGGTATCAGAAACAGGCATTCATTTCAACACACCTATTGTAACCAATATCCGTCACTATGAATCGCTGCTCGAAGCGCAACAAGCGCTTCAAGAAGTATTAGCCGGTATGAAACAAAATATTTCGGGCGATTTGTTAGCTCAAAACATCCGCATAGCCTTGCGAGCCTTAGGAAATATTTCGGGCGAAATTGATATTGATAAAGACATCTTAGGAACCATTTTCGGAAAGTTTTGTATCGGAAAGTAATATCAACAAAACATTTTGTTTTATTTGCTATATACTTGTCGCAAATACACACTTCTAAAAACAATTATCTTGCAACGCGGTTGAAAATAAGTATCTGAGCACTATGGCATTGTTGCAATCATCATATAAAAGCATCTGGAGAATAGCCTATCCTATTATTCTTGGCAGTTTCGCACAAAGCATTATTTCTGTTACCGACACAGCGTTTTTAGGGCGCGTAGGCAGCACCGAGCAGGCAGCTATCGGGTTAATTAGTGTCTATTACCTCATACTTTTTATGATAGGTTTTTCTTACACCAAAGGCACACAAATTTTTGTTGCCCGCAGATTAGGAGAAAGACGACTGCACGAAGTGGGCAGAGTTACCGACAATTCTTTCGTAGTGATGTTCTTAGTTTCAATTGTCATTTTCATTTTTCTCCGCTTCTATTCCGATACTGTTTTGCAATTATTGATTCAAGATGAGGGAGTGCGGCAAGCAAGTATTCAGTTCCTTGAAGTGCGCTCTTATGGAATTTTGTTCGGTTACCTGGGTGCGTTGATGCTTTCGGTGTATATGGGCATTGGCAACACGAGCATTCTCATGGTGAGTATTTTTTCCATGTCGGTGATTAATATTTTGCTCAATTATATTTTAATTTTCGGAAAGTGGGGTTTTCCAGCTATGGGTATCGAAGGTGCGGCATGGGCTTCTAATATTGCCGAAATTTCGGGCACCGGTGTTTTCTTCATTCATGCTTTCATTGCAAAGTATCATCACAAGTATCAGATGTTTCGCTTTCAGCTTTCGCACTCCCTGATGAAAGATATTTCTAACCTTTCTTTCCCCATAGTTTTACAAACCATCATCGGGCTAGGAGCGTGGATGATTTTTTTCGCTTTTGTAGAAAAAATGGGTAGACAGCCTTTGGCAGTTTCGAGTATCATCAAAAGTATTTACACCATTTTCGGAATTCCTTCCTGGGGTTTTGCTTCGGCAGCCAATACTATTATCAGCAATCTGATGGGGCAGCAAAAACAAGCCGAAGTAAGCACTGCCATTAAGCGTATCATTGTTTTCACTTCAGGGCTTACAGCTTTGCTTTGCGTTCCGTTAGCAATTTTCCCTAAACAATTCATGCGGTTTTACACCATTGACCAGGAAATAATCATTGCAGGCGTTCCGGTAATTTATGTGTGTATTGCAGCGCTGTTTGTGTTTTCTGTTTCAACCATTTTATATAACGGAGTGGTAAGCACCGGCTCATCAAAGGTTTCATTAGTAGTAGAGATTATAGCCGTGCTTATTTATTTGGTTTTTGTTTGGTCTATTTTTCAAATAGATGATATTTCGCTGGCTGCCGTGTGGAGCGCTGAAATTTTCTATTGGGCAGTAATTGCCATACTGGCTTATATTTATTTAAAAACCGGCAGGTGGAAAAAGAAAGTGATATAGACTCGCTGTTTTTTTCTGAATTTTATACCGTTTAAATTCATGAATTTTAATTTCGACAATGACCGATAATTTTAAAATATTAGAAGAAAAAATAGCCCTTGCCATGAAAGGCGGAGGCGAAAAACGTATTGCTTCGCAACATGCCAAAGGCAAACTTACTGCCCGCGAAAGAATTCATTTGTTGTTAGACGAAGGCTCGTTTGAAGAAACAGGCATGTTGGTTACACATCGATCTACCGATTTCGGCATGGAGAAAGAACAATATCTGGGCGATGGGGTAGTTACCGGCTACGGAACCGTGAACGGCAGATTGGTATATGTTTTTTCACAGGATTTCACCGTGTTTGGAGGTTCGCTTTCAGAAACTCATGCCGAAAAAATTTGCAAAATCATGGACTTAGCCATGAAGAATGGTGCGCCTATTATCGGATTGAACGACAGTGGTGGTGCTCGGATTCAGGAAGGGGTTTCTTCTCTCGGAGGCTATGCCGATATTTTTTACAGAAACACGTTGGCATCGGGTGTTATTCCGCAAATCAGCGCTATTATGGGGCCTTGTGCCGGAGGCGCGGTGTATTCGCCCGCCATCACCGATTTTATTTTGATGGTAGAAAACACTTCTTACATGTTTGTTACCGGACCCAATGTGGTGAAAACCGTTACGCATGAAAATGTTACTTCCGAAGAATTAGGCGGTGCGCAAACACATGCCGTCAAAAGTGGCGTAACACATTTTGCCTGTGTCAACGAAGTGGAGTGCATTAATCATATCAAACAAATGCTCAGCTATATGCCGCAGAATTGTGAAGACGATGCGCCTGTGCTTGCTTACGAAACGCATGGCGATGAATTGCGCCCTGCCCTCAACAATATTATTCCCGATAATGCCCAGCAGCCCTACGATATGCGCGAAGTAATAGAAGGCGTGATGGATGAAAACAGTTTTCTCGAAGTGCATAAAAACTATGCTGAAAATATCATTGTGGGTTTTGCGCGATTAGCCGGAAGAAGCATCGGTATTGTTGCCAATCAGCCCGCTTTTTTGGCAGGAGTTCTGGATATTAATTCATCTAAAAAGGGAGCACGTTTTGTGCGCTTTTGCGATTGTTTCAATATTCCTTTGTTAGTGTTTGAAGATGTGCCTGGCTTTCTTCCCGGAACCGACCAGGAATGGAACGCCATCATTACCAACGGAGCGAAACTGCTCTATGCTTTCAGTGAAGCTACCGTGCCTCGCGTAACGGTGATTACCCGTAAGGCTTATGGTGGCGCTTATGATGTGATGAACAGCAAACATATCGGAGCAGATATTAACTACGCATGGCCCACTGCCGAAATTGCCGTGATGGGAGCCAAAGGCGCAGCCGAAATTATTTTCAAAAACGAAATTGCCAAAGCTGAAGATAAAGAAGCCAAATTGCAGGAGAAGGTGAACGAATACACCGAAACCTTTGCCAATCCTTATCGTGCTGCTGCACGCGGGTTTATTGATGAAGTGATAAAACCGGAAGTTACCCGCGCCAAACTCATCAAGGCATTTAAAATGTTAGAAACCAAAGCCGTAAAGCTGCCTAAGAAAAAGCATGGGAATATTCCGTTGTGATATTTTTTTTCTGAAAAGGGCATAAGTGATATTAATCACCACCTCCGATGATTTGACTCATAAAACAAAAAAGTGAATTATATCATCTTTGCGATACAAAATCTTCAACTATGAATACTTCAGAAAATGTTACTAAAGTCCATTTAACCGATTTGCATATCGAACACGAGTTGTGGAGCAACGAATTGGCATTTTATTCTTCAGACATAAAAATATTCGAATCAAAACTGCCTCAACTCATTGTTGCCAATATCGGCAACGAAGAGCGTCTGGCAAAAATCGAGCAGTTTCAAAACCAAATGATTCGCCAAAAGGAAGTGATTAATGAATTGAATCATAATATTCGCACACATGAAAAAGAACTATCAGAGAAAGCAAAAGATATGCACCCGGCAGCCGTTCAGCATCAATGTTTAAACGACCATGTTGAAATGAGAAATCAAATTCAGGAGTTCAAAAAAATATATCAGATTTTCAAAACCGCACTTACAGATTTTATTATTAACTGGAAATAATTTCCTCTTTCAATTTTTTTTTACGAAATGAAACAATATAAAAAGTGGCTTGTCGGATTAGATTACTCGCTTATAGATAAAGCAGTGATTGAATACACGGCTTTTTTAGCAGGAATACTAAAGCCAGAAAAAATTTATTTTTTCAATGTTCAGAAAGACTTTGATATTCCCGATTCGGTGAAAGCTAAATTTCCTGAGTTGAGAAGACCAATAGATGAAAAGCTGACGGCAATGATGAAGGAAGATGTGGAGAATAATTTCAACAAGCATGAACATTTCGATATTGAATACAAAGTGGTGGAAGGCAATCCTTTTGATGAATTGCTGAAATGGAGTCGGGTAAAAAACGTGGACTTGTTTATTGCCGGAAGAAAAAAAGAATTGAAAGGCAGTGGTGTATTGCCTCAAAGAATTGCAAGAAAAGCGCCTACTTCCGTTTTGTTTGTTCCAGAAAAACCTGTTTTCAGAATTCAGGAAATATTTGTTCCAGTTGATTTTTCTGATAACTCTAAAATCGCACTCGAAAAAGGTATTTCATTAGCAAAAGTTGATGATTCATCGAGTGTGCATGTGCATCATGTATATCATTTGCCTTATAGCTATGGTAAAACCCGATTAGAGCGCGATTACTCCCAAATTCTTCGCGAAGAAGCTGCCATTCAATACAATGAACTTATCAGTAAAATAAATATTGATGGAGTGCATGTCAATCCTGCTTTTCATTATGATTCTCAAGACAGGGTGGCGGAAGTAATTATTGAAAATTTACAGAAGAAAAATGCCGATATTCTTATTGTTGGATGCAAAGGAAAAAGTGCCGCACTTTCATTTTTGATGGGCAGTATTACCGAGAAAATTATCCGACTGGAAGATTCTATTCCGGTATTGGTTGTGAAAGCACCCGAAGCAGAATAGTTTTTGTGATAATAATTTTTTCAGCCAATACTATTTAAAAATTCATCAATGGCTGCATTTTGCAAAACGTTTGTGTGATTTATTTCAGGAGGAAAGTATTCTGAAATTTGATTCAGCACTTCTTTTAAGTTTACTGTATTTTGTTTTTGAAAGTAAAACCATTTTTTTTCTTTCAGGTATGTTGCAAGATATTCCTGCTCGGTTTGACCGGGTGTAGGAATGAGTAATGCGGGTTTTTGTAATCTTACCAAATCCATAACAGAACTGTATCCCGAACGGCAAACAATCATTCCCGATTGGTTCAACACTACGTTCAATTCATCGGTAGTCAGCAAATTATTTACAGTAATATTTTTCTGCTGAATTTCATTTTCAAATGGCTTATCTGTGCCTCTAATGAAAATTATTTTTTCTGAAAGTGCAGTGCATTTTTGCCATAAAATATTTTCTAAAACTGTTCTTTGCGGTTCAGGTCCGGAAAGCAGCAAGGCTATGTCGTAAACTTTTTCGGCATCGATTTTTTTTAACCTTGAAAGCAAGCCGATATATCTGCAATTGGAAGGCAAGTGAGCATGATGCGAAAGTTTGCCCGACAAGTTTTCTTCGTTTGCCACATCTGGAATCCAGCAGAAATTGAATTTGCCGATAAAATGATGGTTAATTGTTTTTAATATTGGTTGCAGCCATGCCGTAGCCTTTGATGTTTGAATGTATATCTGATGTGTAATTAATACCGAAGGAATTTCTTCATGATAAAAACCATAACGATTGTCGGAAATAATTCCGTTGATGGAATGCTGCTTTACCAATTGTTTCAGCACACGATTTTCTTCCGCTATTGCGCGAAAAAATTTAGGGCTTTGCAGCAACATGCTCCACGACATATTTCTGTTGTCGTGATACACCGGATTGTAAGCAGGCAATTCAATTATTTCTTTAGAAGGAAATTCTTGTTGCCAGTATTGGAGCGCGTTACCTGAAGCAGCCAACAACACATTGCAACTTTTTTTTTCTAACAATTCAATAACCGGAATGAGCCTTGTGGCGTGTCCCAAACCCCAGTCTAAAGCGGCAACAAGTATGGTGTGTTTGGGTGTAGGCATAATACGTGCCGATAAAATTAATTACTTTTATTGCCGTTAACAGTATTATGAAAAAGATTACTCCTTCAGCATTTATTGCTGCGCTTCTCCTAACGCTTACACTACAAGGTTGCAGTATTTTTAAGAAAAAATGCGATTGCCCTCGTTTTTCTTTGGAAACTGAAGTAAAGCCTGAAAAGGCATCGGTTTAATTCTGACAGCAATAGTTCTGAATATTTTACTTCAATCACTTGGTTATTGCTGCCAATTTTTGCAATTCGTTTTCGATGGCTTCTTTGATGTATTCGAGAATCCGCCCGCACTTACTACATTCTGTCTGTTGAAAGTATAAGCCGGACCACCCCATATGGTGGTTTCAACCAACTCGGTTTTAGCAATAATGGCTTTCAGAATTTCCACTTCTTCCTGCCAGTATTCTTTGCGTTCTATGATTTGATTGTTGGAGTGAATACAAGAATAAAGGCTTTCGGCAGCATTACCCTGAATCACTAAACATTACTTAGCTTTGAACATTATTGTAAAAACTCTTTTGCATTTCAGAAATTAACCGATGATTTGCCCGTTTAAAATTGCTGTGAAAAAAAACACTTCCTATATATACGGTTTGGCTATTACCGTTTTGATTCTTGCATTATCGCAACAACTTTCGGCACAAGGTACTCAAGCTCAATTCGGGCAGAACAGAGTGCAATACAAAGGTTTCAAATGGTCGTTTTTCGAATCGAAAAATTTTATCACCTACTTCTATCCGGGTGGACAAGAAACCGGCAAGTATGCAGTGCAGTATGCCGAAAAAGTGCTGCCCGAAATTGAAGTGTTGCTCGATTATAAACTGAACAGGCGTATTGAAGTATTGGTGTATAACGATTTATCGGACCTCAACCAAACCAATATTGGGCAAAGCACCGAGTCGTTTAATATTGGCGGGCATGTAAAAATTATTCACAACAAAGTTTTCATCTACTTCGATGGCAATCATAAAAACCTCGAAAAGCATTTGCGGCAGGGCATGGCTCAGGTGATGATTAGCCACATGATGATGGGGGGTAATTTTCAGGAAGTAGTGCAAAACGTAGTATTGCTCAACTTGCCCATGTGGTTTGTGGGAGGCTTGGTGGAATATGTGGGCGAACCCTGGAGCAGCACCTTGGACGATAAGCTGAAAGACCTCATTCTTACCGGAAAATTTAAGAAAATGAAAAAGCTCGAAATGCAGGATGCCGTCTTTTACGGTCATGCATTTTGGCATTATGTGGAAGAAAAGTATGGCGCTACAGCCATTTCAAACCTGTTGTTTCTCACCCGCACCAATCGCAGTCTCGACAACGGGTTTATGTTCGTAATGGGGGCTAA
This sequence comes from uncultured Chitinophagaceae bacterium, assembly GCA_964518215.1. Lineage (GTDB taxonomy): Bacteria > Bacteroidota > Bacteroidia > Chitinophagales > CAIOSU01 > CAYSGX01. Next base: position 25,321 of record CAZFFP010000010.1, on the reverse strand, counting down.
TGTAAAAACCGTTCATGAAGAATTTTACCGCTTCTACTACAACCGGTTTATTGACGAAATGGAAAGCCGCGAAAAGCCCAATATTGACAATTTGGTGCGCGTAAAATATCATGGTGCGCGGAATTATACTCAACTGAAACTGACTCCCGATACAGAGCGAATAGCTTATGTAAGTAATATTCTTGGTCGCTACAGAGTGCATACTGCTAATGTGGAAACAGGCAAATCGAAAAGAATATTGAGGGGCGGCATCAAAACCATTACGCTGCAAACCGATTTTCAATATCCGTTGCTGGCATGGTCGCCCGATAACAAAACGCTTGCTATTGCTTACGAGAAAAGAGACAAATGGCGCTTAGTGCTTTATGACAGCGAAAAGAAAAAGAAACAGAAAGCATTCATCACCAAGTTTCAGCACATTCATGATTTTGCTTTCACCGATGACCCTAAAATGCTCCTCATGTCTGCCGTGAATCGCGGACATACCGATGTTTACACTTATTATATTCCTTCCACTACCACACAACAAATCACTTCCGACCATTTCGATGAAATTCATGTGTCGTTTTTTAAAAATGAAACACATCGCGGAATTTTATTCGCTTCGAACCGCACCACCGACACGTTGAGCGTGATAGCCTTAGACAGCACCACACATTCCGATAACTACGATATTTATTTTTACGACCTCAACAAAGGCGGCAAAGTTTTAAGCCGCCTCACCAATACCGGATATATTGCCGAAACTCAGCCGCAGCAATACAATCAGCAATACTTCAGTTTTTTGAGCGATGACAATGGTGTTTACAATCGTTTTCTTGGATTTTTCAAAACCATTTTGCACCGCACCGATACGATGGTTTTTTTCAAAGATTCTACCGTTACCAATCCACAGTATGATTTATCTGAAATGGAAGAATTAATAGATTCTGTAATTATGGTTCCGGTGTATAAAGAAGTGGGAGAATTTTTTCCGCAAACAGATTTGAGTTCGGGAATATTGGAACACAACATTAGTCAGAGCAGCGAAAAAACTGCTCAGATTTATCTCATTGACGGTAAGCCTCGTTTTTTTGTTGAGCCACTCTCGCAGGAAATTGATGAAGACAAAAATGGCTTGAAGAAAACAGCGTATGCCAATTTCCGTAAAAAAATTAAAGATACCGAAGCAAGGAAAATTCAAAAACAAAAACCCAAAATTGATTTGCCAAAGGAATCAGATATTATTGAATTAATGGAAGAAGAGGAGCTTGAAGAATTATTTTTTCAATCGGAGTTTAATACTTCGCCCGAAATAAATGTGCCTTATGTAAAAGACCAGATTGAAATTGCTGCCGAAGAAAAAGAAAAAACAGAACCGGTGTTTCGCTTCACAAAAGTGTTGCCGTATCAAACCAGTTTTTCTACCAACTATATTACCCCGCAGTTCGATAATCGCCTGTTGATTACCCGCTACGAAAAATTTACGCCCGGAGTGCCGGTGTTTAATAATCCGCCTTTGGGCGCCATGATAACTTTGGGTATCACCGATTTGTTTGAAGACTATCACATCACCGGAGGCTTCCGTTTTCCTTTAAATTTTCAAGACTCCGAATATTTTATTTCGGTTGAAAACATTAAAAAACGTTTAGACAAAAAACTCACCTATTACAGAAGAGTAACCCGTCAGGTGTATTCCGATAACATTCCTTTTTACCCCGATATTGACCCGAGATTTACACCCTACCGCGCAGTAGAAGCCAAAATAAAAACCAACCTGATGGAGTTGCAATTGAGCTACCCCATTGATGTGGTGCGCAGCATCCGGCAATTCATCACCTACCGCAACGACCGCTATGTTTTTCTTTCTACAGACGCTATCAGCCTCAACATTCCGACCTATGGCGAAAACTGGATGACTTATCGTCTCGAGTATGTTCATGACCACACCATCAGAACCGGCATGAATCTGTTCAATGGTTTGCGTTTTAAAGTGTGGGGCGAAATTCACAAAGAATTTCAAACCAGCGAGCGCAATATTTTTAACGATGTAAATGTGAAACTTCCAAAGTTCGACAACTCCTATCTTGGAGTGGTGGGTTTAGATGTGCGCCATTATCAAAAAGTGCATCGCCAAATAATTTGGGCTAATCGTTTCAGCTATGGAGCATCATTCGGAACCCGCAAACTCATTTATTATTTGGGTGGTGTTGACAGTTGGGTGGGTCCTCGTTTTCATGACGATATTCCTGTGAATCAGAATAACAATTATGCTTTTCAAACTTTGGTTACCAATATGCGCGGCTTCCGTCAGAATATCAGAAACGGAAATAATTATGCGGTCATCAATTCTGAATTCAGAGTGCCTATATTTTCATACCTCATTCATTCGCCCATTCGCTCCGAATTTGTAAAGAATTTTCAGGTGGTGGGCTTCACCGACATCGGCACGGCTTGGGAAGGCTTCAATCCTTATGCTCCCGAAAATCCGCTTTTCACCGAAACCATCGGGCAGCCTCCGGTTACAGTGGTAGTAAATTACTATCGAAATCCTCTGGTGGTGGGTTATGGTTTTGGTATGCGTTCCGTGTTGTTGGGATATTTCTTCCGCCTCGATTTAGCCTGGGGCAACGATAGCGGCAGAGTGGGCAAGCCTATGGTTTACTTCTCGCTCACAACAGATTTTTAATGTATCCATTACCCACGTGAGAAAACTTCTCATACATATCTCCATTTTTATTGCGCTAAACATTTTCGTGTTGCTGGTATTGCTTTATTCAGGCAATTATAGGCTTTCAAAATTCGAATTCACCAATGCCAATACAGAATCTAATTTGCTTTGGATGCCTGCCGACACGAAGTTTGATTTAATCATTTCTGGCGCTTCACATGCGCGGTGTTTTTCGAGAAGCGGCAATCATTTCAGAATTGAAAACATTCTGAATAAAAAAATCGCCAACCTGTCTCAAGGTCTTGGAGCGGGCGGCATCGAAAATCAATTGCTGTATCTCAGATATTTTCTTTCAAGAGGAAACAGCACCAACGAAATTGTTTATTTCATTGACCCGTTTGTGTTCTTTAACGATAAAATGGATAACAACAACTACATCTATAACAACGAGCCTTTCAACTGGAGTTTTATCGGAAGTATTGTTGCAAATAGTGTTCGTGCAGAAACCTTCAACAATTACCTGAAATTTAAATTGAAAAAACATTGGTGGACTTTTATTCCCGACACCAATCAAATAAATACACAAAGTCTCGAATTTGTTAACCCTGATGTTTTTGAAAAACGAATGCGCGTCATGTATCCCGATGGCATGACAGATGAGATGAAGAAAATAAAATGGACTGCGCTCCAAAAATTTTTGAGTCTTGCTGGTGAAAGAAAAATGAAAATCACTTTTGTAGTTCCTCCCACACTATTAGGTCATTTGCCTTATCACGAGACAATGCTTGAGGAACTGGAAGTGCTTTGCGAAAAATATTTCTGCAATATTTACGATTATTCCATCGCAATGGAAGCGCCTCAATACTACTACGACCACGACCACCTGAACACTTCGGGCGTAGTTTATTTTACAGAAAAATATTTAAGACAGGTTTTGAAATAATCGTTACGTTTACCTTTGTAAAAAATCAATCATTAGGCATAATGGACAAAGATGTTTTTCAGAAACTGCTATTAATCACCAGATTCAAATAGGAAGCAAAGAAGAACATGAATTTTTCCTCAGACAATTTTCAAAACAAAATTCTTCTTGCTTTTGCGCTCAGTATTCTTCTGTTTTTTTCAGGAGAAATTTTTAAAACTATTGGAATCAACTCGGGAAAGTATTTATCTTTTTCAGCCTTTCAGTATTTATGTATTTCTTTCAGGTCTTTTGTTCCTCAAATCTATCAGAACAAAATATGCAGTATTCTATGTGTTTGTAACCATAGGAGGTATTGGTGCAATTTTCATAAAATACCCCGTTATTATTCCGACAGGCGCTCTGATGTTTGTTGGAATGGTGGGAATTACAATATCCTTTGCATTAATTCTTATCAGCGAATATTTTGCTCAACAAGCCATTATTAAAAAAGTCTTTGCTCTGTCAATCCTACTTTCGCTGATAGAACTTGCCTTTACTTTTTTTGTTAACTAATTCGTTAGTTTTTATTCAAATTCTTTTTGTGATCTTGTTTGTTGTATTTTCTTTTTTAAGAAAAGACCATCCGGTAAACCAAAGTATTATGCTTTTGTATGCGGCTATCACAGCAATGTATATGTTAAGGATAATTAATATTACACATAAAAATATTTTAGCTAATCTGTAAAATCAATTTTCATTTTTTTAGAATAAACTTTCTGAGCGCACTGCTGAAATAATCGTTAAACTTACCTTTGTAAAAAATCACTGATTATGGAATTGGCTTATCTGCTCATAGGACTTATAGTGGGCTTCGCTTTCGGGTATATGCTGTTTAAAATGAAAAGCGCTCCTACTAGCGATATGGTGGACAGAGCTACTTTTCAGAAACTGACTGATGAAAAGAATCAACTTGCCTTAACGCATAGCAAAGCAGAAGAACGGGTGAAAATAATTTCGGAAGAAAATAACAGTCTCCAAAATCAATTGCAACAGGAAAGAGAAACTGCATTGAAACTTTCTAATCATTTAGCTACTTCAGAAAATATTCAGAAAAATCTCGAACAGAGGCTTGCCGAACAAAAAGAAGAAGTAGAAAAACTTCAACAGAAATTTCAAACCGAATTCGAAAACATTGCCAACCGTTTGTTAGAGCAAAAAAGCGAAAAATTCACCAAACAGAATCAGATAAATCTTTCTGAAATTTTAAACCCGCTGAATGAAAAAATTAAATCGTTTGAAGAAAAAGTAGAGCGCACCCACAGAGAAACTTTAGAAAAAAACGCAGGGCTGATTCAGCAAATCATGAACCTGAAAGACTTGAATACGCAGATGAGCGAAGAAGCGCGCAACCTCACCAAAGCATTAAAAGGCGATAGCAAAATGCAGGGCAATTGGGGTGAAGTTATTTTGGAAAGGGTGTTGGAAAAATCGGGCTTATCGAAAGACCGCGAATATTTTGTGCAGGAATCGGTAACCACCGAAGATGGCAGAAGGTTGCAACCCGATGTGGTGATTCATTTGCCCGACAACAAAAATGTGGTAGTAGATTCTAAGGTTTCGTTGGTGGACTATGAGCGTTTTGTTTCGGCAGATACCGAAGAGCATCGTGTAGTGCATTTGAAAAAACATATTCAGTCGCTGCGCAACCATGTGAAAGGTTTGAGTGAAAAAAATTATCACAGTTTGTATGGCGCGGGTAGCCCCGATTTTGTGTTGTTGTTTGTGCCCATCGAACCTGCTTTCACGCTTGCGGTGCAGCACGATGCGGAGTTGTTTAATGATGCTTTCGAGAAAAATATTGTTATTGTAAGCACTTCAACTTTGCTTGCCACTTTGCGAACTATTGCAAGCATTTGGAGGCAGGAAAATCAAAACCGAAATGCCTTGGAAATAGCAAGGCAGGCAGGCGATTTGTATGATAAGTTTCACGGGTTTGTAGAAGACCTCATTAAAGTGGGCAGACAAATTGACGGCACTAAATCGAGTTATGAAGAAGCCATGAAAAAACTTCATGAAGGAAGAGGCAATCTGGTTTCGCGTGTTGAAAAGATAAAAGAGTTAGGCGCTAAAGCATCGAAGAGTTTGCCTCAAACTCTTTTAGACAGAGCTATGGAAGAATAGATATAGGGGCTGTCTAAAAAGTCTGTCATGGTGAGCTTGTCGAACCATGAATACCTTGAAAACAGATATGCTTCGACAAGCTCAGCATGACATTTTTCAAAGTTTATCAGACTTTTTAGACAGCCCCTTTCTAATCATCATCAAATTTTTTCTTTGTGCTTACTACTTTAAATTCGGTTCTTCTATTCATTTGATGGCAAGCACAATCTTCGGGTTCGGTTTTTCCGCAGCCGGGTTGTTCCGAACAATCCTGCACCGGTTGCGATGAGCCATAACCTTTAGCAATCAAACGGTCGGCTTTAATTCCTTTGTTAATGAGATAACTCACACAACTTTGTGCTCTGCGTTGCGATAAGGTGAGGTTATAACTGTCGCTGCCTCTGCTGTCGGTATGTGCGCTGATTTCAATTTTAAGTTCGGGATTTTCTTCCAGCACTGCATGAAGCGTATCTAATGCTGCTTTAGCTTCAGGAAGCAACGAGGCATCGTTGTAATTGAAATATACATTGCTGAGTTTATAAACTTTTTCTTCTACAATTTTTTCCAGAAAAACATCCAGCTTCAATGTGTCGGGCGCGGCTTTCCCGAAGGTGTTAAAAGTTAGTGTTTGATTAAAATATCCTTCGCGACCTATGTCTAAAACATATTTGGTTTCGGGTTGTAACAAAAAATAAAAGGGATCTTCATCGGCAGTAGTTTTTTCGCGCAGCAAAACACTTGTTCCGCTTTCATCAATAAAAGAAAGTGATACGCGCGCATCATCTAAAGGAAAATTCCGATAGGGGTCTTTATCGTTCACAAATCCTCTTAAAGCAAGGCGTTTAGGTTTTTCGTATTTAATGAAAAATATATCATCGCAACACGTAGAGCCGGATACATTCAATTCGGTGCGGTTGCTGACCAACATGCCGATATCCCGTTTGAAATCGAAATAGAAATACAATTCATCGGTGCTGCCGTTTACAGGCGGACCTAAATTTTTGCGTTCACGCCACACAGCTTTTTCGCCCGTTGCCCGAAACACATCTAAGCCTCCAAAGCCCACATGCCCTTCAGAACTAAAATAAAGTTGTCCATTCAGATTATCATAGAAAGGAGTCATTTCATCGCGCGAAGTATTGATGGTGTTTCCGCAATTAACAGGCGCTGAAAATTTTCCGTCCTTGCCGATAATCGAATACCAAATATCCTTGCCTCCTTTTCCTCCCGGACGGTCGGACGTAAAATACATAATGTCCAAACCTTTTTTGTGCGAGGCAATAGTGGGGTGCATATTGTTGTAACGCATATCGTTAATCGGATTTCCAATTCTTTCCGGGTCCACCCAACTTCCGAATTGAAATTTACTGAACCATATTTCGCAATTGCCGGAGCCGCTGAACTGGTCGGAGCAAACCGTGAGATAAAAAGTCAGCTTGTCTGACGAAAAACTTCCGCTCACCACATGATGTTCGGGAATATTGAAAATGGTAGTTCTGCGCGGATTGAAAAATGAATCGTTGGAAAAATCGGCAATGTAAAATTTGATGTGATGACCGGTGGTGGTGTCGCCCGAAAACAATAATATGGTGTCTTGAGGCAAAGCCGCATAAAGCAAAGTAGTAGTGTTCCAAAACATCGGTCCCATTTCTGAATAGCGCGAATTTACTGCGTTGCCGATATGGAGAACCGTTAGCCCTTCTTCGGGTTCCATATTTTGCATTGCCATGCGGCAACCTTCAACTTCGGTTTTTGCCCACGAAATAAATTGTTCGCCCGAAGCAGGTTTATATGTTTTTATGAAGTTTTCAAAAACGGTGATGGCTTTTTCATAATCGCTATTCATTTTCAGCATGAGCGCATAATAGTATGCTGCCAAAGGAAATTCTGAAGCAGCTAACTGATATGTTTTTTCAAAATCGTTTCGTGCCGAAATGTAATCGCGAATTTTATAGTGCATTTCTCCCAAACGATAATGCGCTTCGGCATGAAGACTGTCGTGCGCTAAAATTTTTTTCAGAAGGTCAATAGCTTCGTTATATTTTTTTGCAGAAACCTTGCGTTGTGCAGTTTTCAAAAGCTTATCGGGCTTTATAATTTCAGTATTACTTTTCTGTGCATGCAACGAAACGAAGCAGCAGCAAAACAGCAACAGGAAGATACACGATAACTTTTTCACACTACAAAAATGAGAAACATTGAGAATTATTGTCTGAAGGCTCATTTCTTCACAATTTCCCGTATCAATTTCACCGCTTCATCAATTTCTTTTTCCGTAGTGAAACGCCCGATGCTGAAACGAACGGAACTATACGCTTCTGTTTCGCTCAAACCCATTGCCATCAACACGTGTGAAGGCTGCGGAAGGGCAGATGTGCAGGCGGAACCGGTAGCTACCGCCAGAGCATTTGCCAAAGGTTTAATAATGTCATTGCTATGTATGTCGCGAAAACAAATATTGGTGGTGTTGGGCAGTCGAATGGCATTTTTGCCATTGACGAAAGTATTTCCAAGCGTCAGCATTTGTTGCTCCAATTGGCTGCGGAGCACAAACATGTTTTCTATATCCTTTACCAAACTCTGCATAACAAGGCTTGCTGCGGTCCCCATGCCCACAATGCCCGGAACATTGTAAGTGCCCGAGCGCAAACCTTTTTCGTGTCCGCCACCTTCAATAAGCGGGGTTAAAGTAACGCGTGGTTTTTTTCTTCTGATAAACAATGCGCCTACGCCTTTGGGTCCGTAAAATTTGTGCGCGCTCAAGGGCATCAAATCAATTCCCAACTGCTGCACATCGGAAGTGAATTTTCCAATAGCCTGCGTGGCATCGCTCATAAAAATGACTCCACGCTCATGTGCCATGTCGGCAATTTCTTTCACAGGCTGAATCACTCCGGTCTCATTATTTGCCGTCATGATGCTCACGAGTATGGTAGTGTCTTTAATGGCGATTTTCAGTTGAGCCAAATCAATCAAACCGTTTTCATCTACCGGCAGATAAGTAATTTCAAAACCCTTTTTTTCTAATGATGCACAGCAATCTAAAACCGCTTTGTGCTCGGTGGCGCAGGTGATGATGTGTTTTCCTTTCGATGAATACACTTCGGCTACACCTTTAATGGCAAGGTTGATGGCTTCCGTAGCGCCCGAAGTAAAAATTATTTCGTTGGGTTCGCAATTAATAAGCATTGCCAATTGTTCGCGGGCATTATCTACAGCTTGCTTAGCATTCCATCCGAAGCTGTGCGTGCTGCTCGATGCGTTTCCGAATTTTCCTGAAAAATAAGGCAGCATTGCCTGAAGCACTCTGTCGTCAACCGGAGTGGTGGCATTGTAGTCGAGGTATATGGGTGATGGAGTCATGGGTTTTAAAAATAGCAAAAACGTTAATTCAGTCAGTTGACTGACTCAATTTACGTTAATTCAGTCAGTTAGTAGACTGAATTTGCAATTTTGATTGTTCGGTAGGGTAAAGTAATCTTGCAGTCGGAATTCATTAGTCTAATATCTCAAATCTCGCATCTCATGTCTAACCAAGCATTCAGAACCGAAAAAGATACGATGGGCACCGTGCAAGTGCCTGCCGATGTTTACTGGGGCGCACAAACACAGCGCAGTATCGAAAATTTTAAAATAGCACAAGACATCAATAAAATGCCGCTCGAAATTGTGAGAGCATTTGCCTATCTGAAAAAAGCTGCCGCCATCACCAATATGGAAGCAGGTATTCTGCCTAGAGAAAAATCTGACATGATAGGGAGGGTGTGCGATGAAATTCTGGGAGGAAAATTAGACGCTCAGTTTCCATTAGTGGTGTGGCAAACCGGCAGCGGCACACAAAGCAATATGAATGTGAACGAAGTGGTGGCATATCGTGCGCATGTGTTGATGGGCGGACAACTGACCGATGAAAAAAAGTTAGTGCATCCGAACGATGATGTGAACAAATCGCAATCGAGCAACGACACTTATCCAACAGCCATGCATATTGCGGCTTATAAAATTTTGTTGGAGGTAACCATTCCCGGCATTAAAAAACTGCGCGACACTTTAGATTCTAAAAGCAAAGAGTTTATGCGTGTGGTGAAAATCGGCAGAACACATTTGATGGATGCCACGCCACTCACCTTAGGTCAGGAACTTTCGGGATATGTATCGCAATTGGACCACGGCTTACGTGCTATTAACAACACCTTAGCGCATCTTTCTGAATTAGCCTTGGGCGGAACCGCAGTAGGTACAGGCATCAATACCCCGAAAGGATATTCTGAAAACGTAGCGAAAAATATTGCGAAACTCACGGGCTTACCTTTCGTTACTGCTGAAAATAAATTTGAAGCATTGGCTGCGCATGATGCTATTGTAGAAGCACATGGCGCTTTGAAAACCGTTGCTTGTTCTTTGATGAAAATTGCCAATGATATTCGTTTGCTTTCTTCGGGTCCACGTTGCGGTATCGGTGAAATTTATATTCCCGATAATGAACCCGGCTCGTCTATCATGCCCGGCAAAGTGAACCCCACCCAATGTGAAGCCATGACGATGGTGGCGGCACAAGTATTGGGCAATGATGTAGCCATCAATATCGGTGGCGCTACCGGTCATTTCGAGTTGAATGTATTCAAGCCCATGATGGCTTATAACTTTCTGCATTCGGCAAGATTGATTGGTGATGTATGTGTTTCTTTCAACGATAAATGTGCGGTGGGCATTCAGCCTATTGAAGCGAATATTCAGCGCAACCTGAACAACTCTTTGATGTTGGTTACTTCGCTCAATCCGCATATCGGTTATTACAAAGCAGCCGAAATTGCACAGAAGGCACACAAGGAAGGCACTACCTTAAAAGAAATGGCGGTGAAATTAGGCTATGTTACTCCCGAACAATTCGATGAATGGGTGAACCCGTTAGATATGGTGGGCGAACTGAATTAAAAGATTCCATTCTTAGTAATTCTTCGAAGCCTTTTGCAAATATTTTATCACTGCTTTGAAAGCATCTTCCGTAAACTCTTTGTGGTAATGCGGATTGCTAGGATTGGCAAATGCATGCGGAGCATCGTATTCTAAAACGGTGAGTTTCTTGCCCGCAGCTTCCATATTTTTTTTGAAATCATTCACTACATCCTGTGTTATCCACTCGTCCTGCAAGGCATTTACAAATACAACATCGCTGTTTAATGTTTTTAGTTTTTCAACATCTTTTTCTGGCATACCGTAATACATCACACAACCTAAAGTGTTGTTGCCGCCTATCAATGCCGCCTGCAAGGACCAGCCCCCACCCATGCACCATCCAGTAGTAGCGATTTTTGCGTTTTTCCCGATTTTTTTCAGCGCACCTTCAATAATGGCATTGGCTCTGTCAGGATTGAGCGATTGCATCAGTTGTGCAGCCTCTTCTCGATTGGAAGTAGATTTTCCGTCATACAAATCAATAGCAATAATATTCCAATCGTAAAGTGTTTTAAACATTTTCACCGCTTCTTCTTTGATTTGAGTGTTCAGTCCCCACCACTCATGAAAAACCAACAGATATTTATTGGTGCCGTAAGGTGAAAGAATCTGAAATGCACGCGCATCTTTTCCGTCTGATGTTTTGAAGAATATCATATTGCCTGTTTCGTCTTTAAACTCGCGAACTTCAGGCTCGGCATGAACGGCCCTGAATTTTTCATCTTTTCCAAGCAGGGCAAACTGATTCGATGCCTGAAGCATACAGCAGGTTTTTGTTGTTTGTGCCGAAAGAAAACCGAAGAAAAAAAAGCTTGATAGTATGAGTGTGAATGTTCTCATAAGAAGTGTTTTTTCTATTAAAAATTCAAATCCTTTTTTGTTCAATGAACTTTCAATTTATCAACCAATTCCGCTGAAATTTCATCTGTGTAAACGCCATAAGCATTAATGACTAGTCCCTTAATAGATCCATCTAGTGATGAAATGGCATACAAAATGGATTGGTCAGAAGGATTGGTATCGCCTTCAAAACGATGCACTTCATCAATTTCAAATTCTTCCGGTCTCAACGAAATTTCATCTTCCTTACAATTGATACAATCATTAACTATTTTGAAATTATAAGTGTAACCTTTTTTGTATAAGGCATTGGTTGCTTGTGAAAGCGTTTCATAATATTGCATCGTCTATTTTGTTTTGTTTCCCGACAATGAATATAGCATTATTTAAAAAAAATCGAGCGTACAATTATTTTCGATTCATTGTTTTACAAACAATAGAAAGAATGTTCCATATTTGAATGAATTTATTTTTATGTCCGCTTCAATAGAAACATACCTAAAAACCAATGCCGGTGTTACCGATGAAGAGTGGCTGCAATTGGAACAGCGTTTTCAGAGAAAAAAAATTTTGAAAGGTGAATTTTTATTGCACAAAGGCGAAGTGTGCCGACATTCTTTCTTTGTAGAAGAAGGGCTGCTTCGAATGTATTCGATTGACCATGAAGGCAAGGAGCATATCATACAATTCGCATCAGAAAACTGGTTTATCACCGACCGTGCCAGCGCGTATTTTAACGAGCCTTCAGAATATTTTTTGGAAGCCATAGAAAATTCTTCGGTGGTTATGCTGAATGAGGATTTTATGAAAAGGGCTTCCGAAAAAAGTTTATTGTTTCGCGCCTATAATGAACGATTGCTGCAAAACCATATTCGCCATTTACAAAAGCGTATTAATCTGCTCATAGGCGCCAGCGCTGAGGCTCGCTATCTCGACTTTATAGGGCTTTATCCTGATTTGACCTTGCGAGTGCCGCAGTGGATGATAGCTTCTTTTCTTGGCATTACACCTGAAAGCCTGAGCCGGGTTCGTAAAGAATTAGCTAAGAAACATACACACAAACATTGATTATTTTTCTTACCATACATCAATGCACAGCTTTTGGCAGCAAAGTAGTTTTGTATTATCAAATTAAAAAACAATAATTATGGCAACTAAAAAAATTGAAATGGTGATGGCTCCATCTGAGCCGCACTATGTAGGCGATGGATTCAGAGTGCATAATTTCATTCCGAGCGCATACCGTTTGGATATGCACCGAATGGACCCCTTCATTATGCTCGATTATAACTCGAAGTTTTATTTTCCTCCCTCACAAAAACCCCGTGGCGTGGGCGTGCATCCGCACAGAGGTTTTGAAACGGTAACCATTGCATACAAAGGAAAAGTGGCGCATCACGACAGCAGTGGCGGTGGCGGTGTGATTGGTGAAGGCGATGTGCAGTGGATGACTGCCGCTTCGGGTGTGTTGCACAAAGAATATCACGAAGAAAATTTCAGCAAGCAAGGCGGTGATTTTCAAATGGTGCAACTGTGGGTGAACCTTCCGGCAAAAGATAAAATGTCGAAACCGAAATATCAGGGCATTGCCAATGAGCAAATCAACAAATTTCATTTGCCTGCCGATGGAGGAATCATTGAAGTAATTTCGGGAAGGTATAAAGATGTGGAAGGCGCGGCATCCACTTTTTCTCCGGTTCATTTACACAATGCAAGATTGAACAAAGGAGCTAAAGCCGATTTTTCTTTTCCGGCACATTTCAACACAGCATTATTAGTGATTGAAGGAAGCATTCGGGTTAACAATGCCGAATCGGTGCCTACAGATAATTTTTTATTGTTTGAAAACACCGGTGAAGATTTCGTGATAGACGCGCTTGAAGATGCTGTTGTTTTAGTGTTGAGCGGTGTGCCTTTGAAAGAGCCTATCGCGGCACAAGGTCCGTTTGTGATGAACACCCGCTCAGAACTCGTTCAGGCATTTAACGATTTTAATATGGGTAAGTTTGGTATATTGGAATGATAGTAGTTCCAGCATTTTTATAGAGTGTAAAAAAAACAAAATCAGCTTCAGTTTTTATAGACTCTTTAATTTGAAAAACTAAACTCATCTCGCATATTTTCTTCTGCGAATGAAATTGTAAGTAAATCCGAAAACAATTACCGAGGCTATAGGAACACCCAGGTTGATGGCTTGCCAAAATATTTTTTCTTTCTGAATTTTCTGACGGTCTAACAAGCGCAGTTTGATTTCGCGATTGCGGGTTTCGATGAGTTGCATATCATCGGCAAGGTATTCGATGCAGTTGAGAATAAAATCTTTGTTGGCAAAAGTTTGCTCAGTGATGGCATAATAACCCAAGGGCATAATGCCTCCCCGCGAACTCACTTCGTTGGCAATAATATCTCCGTCTGCTACCACTATCATTTTTGAAAATGCGCTTTGCTCCTTAAAATCAACCTTCACAGAATCAAGCATAGCTATCGTTTCGGGAGATAAACGATTTTTAAATACCGATTCAAATTGCCCTTCGAGCAAGACCGACATAGGCAAATGTTTTTTATTAAAAGTTGCCGGGTCGGGCTGTTCTTTCAGCATAGAAAAATGCACGCGAATAGGCGCCATCAATGCTTTGCTGTAGGGCGATGTGGTAAGTAAAAAAGTTTTGTTGACATTATGTGCTCTCACTGTATCAACAGTTCCGATAAACTGTGTGTGAATGGCATCGAGATTACGTACAATAGCATGGTTGTCGTTGCCCATCAACACAGGAAAATAATACCACTGAAACAATTCGGTTTGTGGCGAATTACCAATCATGCCTACCACCAAAGGAATTTTGTTGCACTGCAAATCCTGCACTAAAACAGGATTAATGCGCACACCATATTTGAACAACTGGTCTTCGAGATTTAAGTTGAGGGCATCGGCAAAATAAAATTCTTTGCCGCGCAAACTATCCATAGCAATATCAACGGGGTCCACCAACCATAACACGCTGCCTCCATTCATAATGAACTGGTCTATCTTGAATTTTTCCTGCTCCCGGAATTCAAGCGTAGGTTTCGCTATCACTAACAATTTATATTTTTTCGACAACTGCACCACCTGTGTTAAATCCACACGCTCAATCTGATATTGCAGGTCTTCGAGCGTGCGCTTGATGTCGGTGAGTTTTTCATCAGGAAGTTCGCCATGTCCTTCCGAAAAAACAATGGCAGGTTTGCTGCGCTGTGAAATTTTCTTGATGGTATTCGCCAATTTGTATTCAATCAGTTCCATCGAATTATTCAACACTTGCTGAGGTCCCAAACCGATTTGATTTTCTAACAACTGCAAAGGCATTTCCCTATCGCGATAGCGTATCAATGCTCCCGGAAAAATTATTTTGGAAGAAAACTGATTGTCTGCACTCACTCTAAGGTTGGTGGGTTGCAAACCTTTTTCCATCAGAAAATTATAAATCTCAGATTTTTCCTGCTCGTTGGCTCCGGCAAAAGGGTCTTCAAAAGTGAAATGAATTTTATTGTTCGATGCCGCACGAAATTCCATCAACATAGCGAAAGTGGTATTGCGCAATCGTTTGAATCCTGCGGGAAATTCTCCTTCGAGATACACCTTTACGAAAATTTCATCATCGAGATTGCGCAATAAGTTGCGGGTAGATGATGAAAGCGTAAAACGTTTTTCTTTGGTAAGGTCAATGCGCTCATAGAAGTATTGCGCCACAATGTTCAGCAGCACCAAAAACAGAAGCAGCAAGGCTAACGAAAACAAAGATTTAAAACGAGCCGATTGTTTCATACTACCACTTTCTGCTTTCGAGCGACACTTTAGTGAAAGAAATAAACAACACAATTAGCGAAACAAAATACACCACATCGCGGGTATCTATAACTCCGCGACTGATAGAAGTGTAGTGTGCATTAATGCCCAACAGTTCTATAACATCGTCAATTTTAGCATAAAAAATATTCAACTTGCTGAGCGATTCGAAAGCTATGTAAAAGAAGAAACATAAAAACATGGAGAGTATAAAAGCCACAATTTGATTCTTAGTGAGCGATGAAGCAAAAATGCCGATAGCTACAAAAGCGCCTCCCAAAAAAATCAAACCGAGATAAGAACCCCAGGTAGCGCCCGTATCAATATTTCCGACAGGCGAACCCAACTGATACACCGAATAGAAATAAATGAATGTAGGCAAAATGGCAAATGCCACCAATGTGAGCGATGCAAAATATTTTCCGAGAATAATATCTAAATCAGAAAGCGGACGTGTAGCCAAAAGTTCAATAGTGCCCTGCCCTATTTCTTCGGCAAACGAGCGCATGGTGATAGCCGGAATGAGAAACATAAATACCCAGGGCGCGGTGTAAAACAAACTGTCTAAACCCGAATAGCCATAATCGAGAATATTAGTGTCGGGAAAAATCCAGACAAACAAACCCGTGCCAATCAGAAACACCGACAAGGCAATATAGCCTATGAGCGAACTGAAAAACACGTTGATTTCTTTGCGGTAAATGCTTATCATATTTTTTAGCCTTTAGCTTTTAGCAGTTAGCTCTTAGTTAGTATGAAACTTATTTTGTCAGTTTTTGAAAAACTTCTTCCAAACTGAACGATTCTTTATTTAAACTCAAAATGGTGTAATCAAATTGCCTGGCAAATTTCGAAACATCTTCGCGCAAGTCATTACCTCCCTCACAATGCAATTCCCACTCGGTTTCAAAATGCTGAACAATTATCAGTCCGCCACGAATGGCAGCTATTTTTTCTTTTTGAATGGTTTCTTTGAAAACAACTTTTACAATCTGAGTATTTGAATGATGTGCTTTGAGTTTTTCAACTGTTTCATCAGCTACTTTTTTTCCTTTGCTGATAATTATTACGCGGTCGCAAATGGCTTGCACTTCCTGCATAATATGGGTAGAAAAAATCACTGTTTTTTCTTTGCCCAATTCTTTGATTAAACCCCTGATTTCGACCAATTGATTAGGGTCTAAACCTGAAGTGGGTTCATCGAGAATTAACACATCAGGATTGTGCAACATAGCCTGAGCCAAGCCCACGCGCTGCTTATAGCCTTTCGACAACTGACCAATTTTCTTTTTACACTCGCGGGTCAATCCGGTTTTTTCAATCATTTCATTTATACGCTGCGAAACATTTTTTATTCCATGCAAACGAGCTATAAACTCGAGATATTCTTTTACATACAAATCGAAATACAACGGATTGTTTTCGGGCAAATAGCCTATGTGCTGTCGCACTTCCATGGAGTTTTCGGCAGTATCAAACCCGCACACTTTCACCCCGCCACTGCTTTGAGGAATAAAGCAGGTAATAATTTTCATGGTAGTGCTTTTTCCTGCGCCATTCGGACCCAAAAAGCCTAATATCTCACCGGGCTTCGCTTCGAACGAAAGACCGTCAACGGCATTTTGTGAGCCGTAAATTTTTGTAAGATTTGTTACCTGAACAGACATGGGGCTTGTAAAAGGGAGTAAAGTTAAGGAATGATAAGAGACAAAAGCAGTAATTAAAACGTGAGATTGTAATGCAATGACAAGGTTTAATATTCCTCAACAAATGTTACCCACAGTATAAACATCAGATTTAAATTGCCCGGAGTTAAAACATCAGTCAAATATAGCCCTCGGTTTAAACCGAGGGCTATATTTCACATGAGCTATATAAAACCGTGGGCTACATTAAACCTTAAAGCGGCATTTCGATTTCTATTTGTGTTCCTTTGTTTATTTGAGATTGAATATCCACTTTCCCGCCCATCATTTTGGTTCGGGCAAAAATATTTTTCCACCCAATACCTTCGGCTTTTTGAATATCTGCGACATCGAACCCTTTGCCGTTATCTTTTATTAAAATGAATAACCGATTTTTTTTGGAGCGTATTTGAATTTCTATATTGGAAGATTCGGCATGTTTCATCATATTATTGAGTATTTCCTGCACAATTCTAAAAATGGCAATCTCTTTTTGTTTATCAAATTTCAAATGTCTTACTGATTCAGAAACATCAACATCAATCAACGTTTTCTTTGCTTCATTCATTCGCTGAACAATCAGTTCAATAGCGGGTATTAAACCCAATAGCACTTCCTGTGGAATGAGGTTGTGTGAAATCACTCTCACTTCATGCACCGCTTCGTTTACCATTTGATTAGCCAAATCAATTTCATCTTTAGCATTTATAATCAGTTCGGGTGGAAGATTTGAAAGCATCATTTTAATGACCGAAAGCTTTTGCCCGATACTGTCGTGCAAATCGCGGGCAATTCTGATGCGTTCATTTTCTTGAATAGTGTATAAATTACTGATTACATCGGTATTATTATTTTCAAGAAACAGCGCGAGTTGTTTGCTTTCTTCTTCCATTTTTTTATAGCGATAACCCATAGCGACTGAGTAAAGCAATAATTCGAAAATGATAGCAAACTCCCAATAAAAATTAGGAAAAGAAACATCCATCCAATTCAATATTTGAAACAGATGTAAAACTGAATTGATTACAACAGGAGTAATACTGAGTAAAAATATCCATGATAAGGAATAGCCTTTTCTGGCAGAATAGTAGAAATGAAAAATATAAACCGGCACACAAAATATAAATATAGGCTTCAAAGCATAAAAGAAAATCTGATACAGCGTGTAACCGGAAGGAAGCAGAAAGAAACTGGCAAATACAATAACCACAACCGCTATGAAAAGCAGTAATACTTTCCTTACATAAGGAAAACTAAATTGCTTCGGCACCAACAAATAAAAATACCAAGCCGATGAAGCCACCACAAATCCGTTGGTAAATCCTCTTAAATCGAAATCGAAAAATGTAAGAAAAGGCAAAGCCGGAATAATCCAACCTTTAATTGTAAAAACCAAAGTGATATTAGATACCACAAATGTTGAGTATGCGGCATACACCCAACTTCTGGTGTAGAAAAACAAAAGCACGCCTACAAAAGCAGCAAACAATGAAAATCCTGCCATGATAAACTTGAAAGGTTCGCTTTCAAAAAATGAAATTTTACGATTCAGATAATCTTCTTCTTTCCATAGTTTTATGGCAGCTCTGATGGAAGAATATTCTGCTCTTAACTGAATATAAACATGAGTGGTTCCGACATCTGCTTCAAAAGGCAAAGCATATCTTCCGTGTTGAACATAAGTGGCATTTCCGGCTTTCAAAAAATGAACACCGGTGGTAGCAGATGAATAAGCCTTATCGTTTCTGACCCAAAACAAAGCAACCGTATCTATATGGTAGGGATGAAATTCTAAAAGCAATTTCTGTTGCTGAGAGGCGGTAATAGAAAACCTGAGCCAAACCTGCCTGTCGAAATATCCAAAATTGAGATAACCATCTTCGTTTGCGGAAAAAATTTCGGGTTTTTGAATCACAGAATCTATGGTTTCACTTGCGGTTCTGTCAATGTGAAAATCAACTTCGCTATTCAGGAGTTGACCTGATACAAATTTTTTGCCTGTAATTTTTTCGGAAGTAATATCATGGGCAAAGGTGTCGCCATATTTTGCAAGAAATAGGCTGAGGAGTAACCATATTTTGAAAAAATTGCGGAGGCGAGCCATTCAGTTGACCATTCAGATGCACAATATGGCTCTAAAATATTCAAAAAATGTGTGCAATTGTTTTGAAATTAACCTATTGTCGGAGGCATCAAAAGGCAACGTGTTATTCTTGGGGTACTTTTGGGGTGTAATTTGGTCGTAGTGGATGCTCTAGTTTTGGAGAAAATATATCGGTCACATGTTTGATTATTCTTAGTTTCTCAAATTACCTCTCGTTTTGTTAAGGAATATTTGCTCTCATTTTAGGGCAAATTAATTCAGCATGTCACTCAATGAATAACAACAGGAGCGCCTAATGAATAATTGCTATTGATTCAAAAAGAAGTGCATGTGTATTTTCGGTTGAAAATTTAATCATCAGTAAAATAAGTTATTGGGGTAAAAAGCCCTTTTGAAAATTAATTTTTAAGTAATTTCAAGCTCTTTTATTAAATCATTTTTTATGAAATTTTTCAGGTTAATTCTAACGCTGACGGTCGCTGTTCTTACCAGCAATATATTTGCCCAAAACAACGTGGGTATTAACATTCTGACTCCGGATTCCACTGCAATTTTACACTTGGAATCTACCACTATGGGCTTTTTGCCTCCAAGAATGAGCACTCAGGAGCGTGATGCGATAACAAATCCGGCAAACGGACTTATTATTTTCAATACAGTTGATAGCACTGTGCAATACTTTAATGGCTTTTGCTGGCTTCATGTTTACCAGCAAAATTGTGATGACTGTTTTTTCTCACTTACCTCATCAAGTATTTCAGACACTATTGACAGAGTGGTAACCGATTCAATAAGCTTTACTTTAAATGTTCAACAAAATACAGGCGCGCCTCAAAATATAGCTTTTGCTGTGCTCGGTAATCTTCCGCAGGGACTAACTGTTAATGTTCAACCGAATCCAATTTTATCAAGCGGGCAAGTTAACGTTACGGTTTCAACTACGCCTTATGTTCCTTCCGGAACTTATCCCATAATTATTCAAGCCTTGTGCGGTTCTCAAGTTCAGAATTTTGTTTACTCTGTTTACCTGACTCCTTGCTATCATTTGGAAGTTAACAACAACATAAATAATTACAATCTTGCTAATGACTTATACACTACTTATCCCTCCATCCCTCAAAACCAACCTGTTTGTGTAGTGGCTACAGTTAATCCGGGAATAGATGTTACTAGTGTAAGCAGCAATCAGCCGGCTTTCAATATTGGAAACATTGCACAAGGCTCTAATGTAGCCATAGTGAATAACGGAAACATCTTAGGAAGAGGAGGAAATGGTGGTATTGCATTTGACCCGGCACAAGGATGGAATGCCACCGGTGATAATGGCGGCACTGCCATCAATTTAACTGTTCGTGCAACTATTCAAAACAACTTTAATATTTATGGCGGTGGTGGTGGCGGAAATGCAATGGCATTCAGTTATAGTTTTTCTCCGGGCTTTGGAATTACATTCGGATTTTTAATTGGGGCAGGAGGCGGAGGTGGCGCAGGTTCAGGCTTGGGAGGAAATATACCCACCATTATCGGACTTTCCTTTTACACTCCGGGACAAAATGCTACCAGTGGTCAGTTTGCCGTCCCCGGTAATGGAGGACTTTTGAATGTTCCTATTAGCACTACTCAAGGTCCTGTTACCATTACGATTGACCCATATGTAATGGGCGGTAATGGTGGTGCATACGGATATCCCGGCACACAAGGCACTTTTGCTGTGGCTTTAAATGCGTCTATAACTGTTAATATTCCTTTTATTGGGCCTGTTACCATTCCGGTTATTCAAAACTTGAATTTACCAATTCCTATTACCACGCCTCCTCCGGGGCAAGCGGGGTTTGCAATTAAGAGGAACGGGAATCCTGTTAATATTCCCGACAATAATTATAACACATCATTCTTAAAAGGACGAGTAGGCAATTAATTTTTTCACCAACCAATATCGAATTATGAAAAGATTTTTTTTATCGTATGGATTTACCTTTTTGCTTTTTAGCTTGTTTCAACAGATTCAAGCGCAGAGCTTCGAAGGCATTATAAGTCTTAGTATTACAGATTCTGATTTATCTGAAAAATCAGAAATTGTATGGAAAACAAAAGGCAATATGCATCTACTTCGTTATACAGGTAACAAACAAGGTGTTGCATACAATTACAGCATGATTCTGAACTCAAGTGATTCGCGAGTTAAAATTCTCACAGAAATTAACGGACAAAATTTAGCATATGATGCAGATATTCCCACCAATCAGGAATCTACTCGCTATTATAAACATGAATTTTCGGGGAATAGAAAAATGATAGCCGGCTTCGAAGCAGAAGAGTTAATCGTTAGCGGAAGCGATAAAAAAACTGTTTGTTTTGTGGCAAAAGCTTCACCGATAAATATTAATCAATTGCCTTTGGTTTTTAGAAACAACCCGGTCATTCAATACTTTGTTGCCAACAATATTATTGCTCTGCCGCTCGAAATAATTACCTACTCTAACGAAGGAAAAGAAGTTTTTCGCCAAGTTATTCACTCCATCAGCAATGAGAAAATAAGCGATGGAGAATTTTCTGATAAAGGCTACAAGAATTTTTCCGAAGTTTTGCAAACTGACTGAAGCACCGCTCTCTAAAATAGTTCCCCTTCACCGGATAAAATACTGCGCTGTCTAACGCTTCTTCAAAGCGGAGCAATTGGTTGTATTTGCTGGAGTATAGAGAGTTTTATGTGCCGGAGGCTGGTTGAACATACACTCACAGTATATGGTCGAAGGCAGGGGTTCTGCGTTGTAGTGGATGCCGCAACAAGATTATGGTTGGGAAGATTTTGTTTAGCATTTGATTATTCCTCTTCCCACCACGCTTCATTCAACTGATCAATATCTCTACGGTCTTTTTTGGTAGGGCGACCAGCTCCTCTTTCTCGCGAAGCAAAGGCATGAAATGCTGCAGGCAGTTTCATCTTTTCGCGCTCTTCTGTAGGTGTAAAATCTTCATAACATTTAGCAGCTTCAGTAGCGCTTACTCTTTTGTCTATGAGTTTCAACACTTTTAATGTAATGTTTATAGTGCCCTTTCTGACAGTAACTTTTTCTCCAATAGAAATTAGCCTTGCAGGCTTAACTGTTGCATCATTAATTTTTACTTTTCCGCTATCACATGCTTCTGTAGCAGGTGTTCTGGTTTTAAAAATCCTCACTGCATGAAGCCATTTATCTACTCTTATCTTTTCCATGAAACACTAAGGCGTTTGAGTAATGATTTTATTAATTCTTTCACGGAAAATCATGTCTGCATTAATATTTCAACTCTTCACGATAGCGTGAAATTATTGAAATATCTATAAGCCATTTATCAATTATAAAAAGTAAAAACAGAAATTTCAGGTTCCTTTTTTATATATACTTCGAAATGCTTTGCGATACATTTTGATACCCCCCTTGGTCATAATATTTGCTGCGACCCCAAATAAAATGAGGCGTTCGTTCAGCATTTACAAACATCAAACAAGATAAGTAATTTCGATTTTGCCTTTTATTCCCTTTACATAATCGGTACAACTGCTCTATAGCCACTTCCATACTTTCTGCTCAAATATCTAAATTAAAAATATTCTTCTTAGCTTACGCTGCGACCAGATTGGGGGAAATGGGATGTTCCAATAAGATTGGGGGATTGTGTTCAAGTCGGGAGACTTGCTATTTCATTAATCATTCCAAGTGACCGCAGCCATGCTTGTTGATAGGTGCGAACACTTGATATAACAAGTGATTCGATCGTAGCGGACGCTCCGACCAGTTTGGGGGGATTAAAAATAATTCTATCTTTATTATGAAAAATATTTGAAACATTTCGAAAATGGGTAGGCACAAGTCCCTATTCTTTTTTCTAACTAAAGACTATACTCATGAGGTTAATAAGAAAACATCATTAAAATAATATTATGATTTGTTTTACAATAGACAAATTCAATTTATTTCCATTTACAATTTATAATTAACCAAAAAACACGAATATGAAAAAAATAGTTTTTTATTCTTTAGTGCTATTTGTAGCAACAAGCTTACTCTTCACTTCTTGCAAAAAAGATGATGAAGATACAAGTAAAAACATCGTAGAATTAGCACAAGGTAATAGCGACCTTAGCTCATTAGTGGCTGCAGTACAGCGTGCTGGTTTAGTAGATGCTTTAAGTGATGAAAGCAAACAGTACACCGTATTTGCACCTACCAATGCGGCATTTGCAAAATTTTTAAGCGATAATGGTTTTGCTAATTTAGAGGCAGTACCAGTAGATGCACTTAGAAATTTATTACTAAACCATGTTTTAGGTACAGAAGTAAAAGCTGCGGATGTAACTACAGGATATGTAAGTACTTTGGCTACTTACGATTCTACTAATAGCAATATTGATATGTATATTAGTGCGGCTAGTGATGTGGTAATTAATGGAGGACCCAAAGTAGTCACTAAAGATGTAGATGCTAATAATGGTGTGATACATGTGATAGATGCGTTGATTAATATTCCATTGATTCCAACTTTTGCTATAGCAAATCCTGATTTTAGTATTTTAGTGCAGGCATTAACTAGAAGTGATTTGGTAGTTAACTATGCTGATGTATTAAGTGATACTGGCCCATTTACTATTTTTGCACCTAATAATGCAGCTTTTTTAGCAGTTTTGTCAGAATTAAACTTTAACAGCTTAAATGATATCCCTGCGAATACATTAGAAACAATTTTAGTTTACCATTTCGTAGTTGGTAGTAATGTTTTGGCTGGTAGCTTAACTGATGGACAAGCGGTCACTACTGCACAAGGGGCTTCCTTTAATATTAGCTTAGCAAATGGGGCTAAAATTGAAGATGGTCTGGGTAGAACCACTAATATTATTGTAACTGATATACAAGGTGGTAATGGCGTAGTACATGTTATAGATAGAGTATTATTGTTTCAATAAATTATCTTTTTTGTTCCCTTGTTGGTTTGGTAGTGGTAAATGGCACAAGAACCTTACGCACCATTGCTAAGCGTCATTCTTGTGGAAGTTGGTTTTTTTTTAATCAGAGATTAAATTACACTAGGACGGAGTCAGAGGCTCCGCCCAGAGGGGAAAATCTAAAACAGTAACAACTCATTCAGTCATGCCGGAGGCATCTTTCTCAGTTTGAAACTCTTTATGAGAAAGTTTCTTACAGAATGACGGCTAGGGGACTAAATTTCACCAGAACGGAGTCAGAAACTCCGCCCAGCGGGGGCATTGCAGCATTTGCGATTGGTACTTCATATCGTAAACGCTCATTCATACATGCTCAATTTTTTATTGAAAACTGAAAATAGTAAAAGTTTTGGAAGTGGTAAAAGGCACAAGAACCATGGGCACCATTGCTAAGCGTTATTCTTGCGGCAGTTGGGGGGCTGTTCTATTAAGGATAATATTCTATTGACCGTTCTGAAATGAATTCTGGTGTATCACCGTTAAAACTTATGCTTTTAATCCAATTATCATTCTTGTCATATTCATACTTTTTCATTTTTATACTTACATAGTCGCCACTTGCACTATATTTTTTATTCGCTTGTATCTCGCTTCCTTTGTTATCATACTTGTATGTCCATATTGCTACTAAACCATCTGCATTAAAAGAGCTCGATTCTAGCTTGTTTCCTTTGTCATCATACTTGTATGTCCATCCTACTGTTAAATTTCCAGTTGCATTGTATTGGTTCTCTTCTATCTCTTTTCCTTTGTCATCAAACTTGCGTCTTATTTTTCTGTTTACGTTTGGATTTTTAGGATAATAATAGCTCTCTTCTATCAAGTTTCTTTTATCATCATACCTGTATGTTTCTTTTGCGTTTAAATCGCCATCTGCATTAAAAGAATTTACTTCTATCTTGTTTCCTTTGTCATCATACTTAATTGTTACTTTCTTGTCAAAATTGCCATCTGTATTAAAAGAATTCACTTCTATCTTGTTTCCTTTGTCATCATATTTGTATTTCATTTTTTTCTCTAATTTGCCATCATTATTATAAAAATTCGTTTCTATCTCTTTTCCTTTGTCATTATACTTGATTGTTGTTACACCTGAATCGAAAATTTCATTATAACTCGAATAATAGTTAGATTCTATCAAGTTTCCTTTGTAGTCAAACTTGCGCGTAGATTCCAAACTTATGTTATTGTCTGCATCGTAGCTACTCCCTT
>CAZFFP010000009.1:64282-65359 GCA_964518215.1 uncultured Chitinophagaceae bacterium | reverse complement strand
GAGTAACCGTCATTGCGAACGCAACGAAGTGAAGTGAGGCAATCTATTTCAGCCATCAGCTATAAGCTATCAGCCTTTAGAAAGATTGCTTCGTCATGCAGCACTGAAGGCTACGCAATTCCTCGCAATGACGGGTTGATTGTAGCTTATAAGCACCAACCAAGAGTATCCGTCATTGCGAACGCAACGAAGTGGAGTGAAGCAATCTGATTCAGCCTTTAGCTATTTGCCATCAGCCTTTAGAAAGATTGCTTCGTCATCCAGCGCTCAAGGCTATGCTATTCCTCGCAATGACGGGTTGATTGTAGCACTCTGTTTCATCAATTCATAATGACCAAGCGGTGGTATATCTGTTCGTGCTCGTGTGTGGCAACCCGAAGTATATATATGCCGTTGTCTATGGAGTCGGTGTTAATGACACAACTGCCGCTGCCATCGGGATAATTCAGGCTCAACACTTCTCTGCCCTGCACATCGGTTACGCTGATGCGGCTGATGCCCTTGCCCGCAGGAGCGTTGCTCAGTTCTACCTGCAATACTTTCGAAGCAGGATTAGGAAACACCTTTACAGATAGCTGCTTGGGCGCTGTGGATTGGTCTGAGTTGGGTGGCAGGTCTATTTTATACAATTCGTATCCGAGCGCGCTGTCGGCATAGGCGAAAAAATACAGCGCATTGCCTGCATTAAACAGGTTGTGAGGACTGCTGTTGCCTGCACCCGGATTTATATCAAACACCGTTGTGCCTGCGGCAGTGCCATCGGTTACCCACAATTCTCTGCCATGCACAGGATGAGTGGCGGCAAAATACATTTTGCCTCCGGCTACAGTAAGTTCGGCAGGGTTGGAGCCGGTAATTCCCGGATAAATATCTAAAAACATTTGTGTGCCGGCTTCTGTGCCATCGCTTACCCATAGTTCGCGATTCGAAGAAGTATCTATGGCGGTAAAAAACAATTGATTGTTGAATACAGTAATAAACTGCGGCTCTGAGCCGAAATAGATTCCTTTCCTGATGCGCTTCACCATCTTGGTGCCTTGCGGAGTGCCATCGGTTACATACAATTCATTTCGTATG
>CAZFFP010000009.1:0-64182 GCA_964518215.1 uncultured Chitinophagaceae bacterium | reverse complement strand
CACCATCTTGGTGCCTTGCGGAGTGCCATCGGTTACATACAATTCATTTCGTATGCTAGGAGGAGGACCTGTTAGCCGGTTGGCTCCCGAAAAATATAATTTCCCATTGAAGTTGACATAGCCTGCAGGATTTGTAATTATATCGTTCACCAAACTAACTATGGTGTCGCTCAATTGAATAGTGCCGGCAATGGTTCCGTCTGTTTTCCACAAAAAATTATCCATATAATTGAAAATCGCCTCCTTGTCTCCCAGCGGCATCCAAAATTTAATTTCGCGTTTATTTAGGCTAAAGTCAGAAAAAGGTATTTCGCTATAAAATCCATCCCCATCTGAGATAAAAAACATAATAGTATCAAGAGTCGTATTGCGATGTAAACAAAAAAGAGTAGAATTGTCGTTCGAAGCAAGAATAGCAACTTTATAATAAAAAATGGTGTCTTGTGTGGGGTCAAAATATCCGGAACCGGTTATGGTTCCATCGGTTTTATATATATCATGTTGGAGTATTGAAGCTGTGGTAAGATTTGCAAAAGCATTCCCATTAACATTATTAATTCTTACATTCGCATGTCCACTTCCGGGATTTGCATCAATCAACATTAGGGTTCCGTTTTCTGTCCCATCCGATACCCATAATTCAACACCATGAACGCCATCCTCAGCCATAAACAAAAGCTTATTATTGATTAAAGTGAAATTTGGCAAATAGGTGTTAAAATAAAATCCCCAATCTGTTCCGGGATTAATGTCTTTTAATAAAGAAGTTCCTGATTCCGTTCCGTCAGTTTTCCACAATTCTAATCCATGAATATTGTCGAATGCAACAAATAAGATAGCGCCATTAACATTTGCAAACGTAGGATAGAAAAAACGAGCATTAGAAGATATATCAATTGACGAACCACAACTTCCCGGACAAATATCTTTTACCAAAACAGGGGTTTGAGCCGACACATTGATTGCCTGCAAAAAACAAATGGCGCCAAGTAAAAATTTCAGGGTATTCATTGTTGTTGATTTTACTGCCGAAAATATCGAGCATTTAAACAGATGCGTAATCATAGCTAAAGGTTTTTGTGTTTTTAAAAAGCGATGGCTGATAAAAATAGAAATTTCTTTGGTTTGGTTGTTCATGAAAAGGTTTTTTTTATTAAGCCGATTAGTTTTTAGCCTTTAGCTTTTAGCCTTTAGCCTTCAGTAGATTGCTTCGTCATGCAGTGCTCAAGGCTATGCTATTCCTCGCAATGACGGGTTGATTGTAAATTATTGGCACCAACCAAGAGTAACCGTCATTGCGAACGAAACGAAGTGGAGTGAAGCAATCTAATTCAGCCTTCAGTTATTAGCCTTCAGAAGATTGCTTCGTCATGCTGCGCTCAAGGCTATGCTATTCCTCGCAATGACGTTTGATTGTGGCTTATTAGCACCAACCGAGAGTAATCGTCATTGCGAACGAAACGCAGTGGAGTGAAGCAATCTAATTCAGCGATTAGCCTTTAGCTATTTGCCTTTAGCCTTAAAAGATTGCTTCGGAAATAGCTGCCGCACCATGCCATTCATTTCCTCGCAATGACGATGAATGAAGGGCGCGTCTTTGCGAGCGGAACGCAGTGTAGCGAAGCAATCCAATTCAGCCTTCAGCCCTCAGAAATCAGCCATCATCCTTTCCATTATACAAATGCGTTCAATCGCTCTAACAAAAAATCATTTTCTTCAGGGGTGCCGACAGTGATTCTGAGTGTGTTTTCGCATAAAGGCAGCGATGAGCGATTGCGAACGATAATACCTTCGTTCAGCAGATAATTATAGAGAAGATTGGCATCGGTTACTTTTATGAGAATGAAATTGGCATCGGAAGGAAAAACCTGATGAATGAACCCGAACTCCGGCAAGGCTTGCTCCAATCTTTTCCTTTGCAGAATTAATATTTTCACATAATCTTCTTTCTGCCTGAAATTATTCAGCGCAACCATAGCCTGTTGCTGCGAATAGCCATTCACATTGTATGGCGGTTTGATGAGGTTGAGAAAGCGAATAATTTCTAAGGAAGCAAAACATAAACCCACCCGAAGATTTGCCAATCCCCACGCTTTCGAAAAAGTTTGCAGCACTACCAGATTGTTATATTCCGAAATTCTTTTGCTCCACGAATCTACTTCGGCAAAATCTATATAAGCTTCATCTATCACCACTATGCCGTTGAAATTTTTCAGCAATGGTTCAATATCGTTTTCATGAATCAGGTTTCCGGTTGGATTATTAGGAGAACATACAAAAACAATCTTGCTGTTGGTATCGTAAGCAGATAAAATTGCTTCAGTATTCAACTGAAAATTTTCCGTTAACAGAACTTCCCGAACCGCTACATTATTAATAGTTGCGCTCACGGCATACATGCCATAAGTGGGCGGACATATAATAATATTGTCCTGAGCCGGTTCGCAAAACAAACGAATGAGCAAATCTATAGGCTCATCGCTGCCGTTCCCGATGAAAATATTTTCGGGAGCTATGCCATTTAATTGAGAAAGTTTCGATTTCAATTCCTGCTGATGCGGGTCGGGGTAACGATTGAACTGCCCCGCTCCTACCGAACCCAAAGAGTTTTCGTTGGCATCGAGAAAAGTATGTGCCTCGCCCGAAAATTCATCGCGGGCAGATGAATAGGGTTTGATATTGATTAAATGCGGACGAATGAGTGAGTGGATGTTCATGGGAGTGTATCGGTGGGTAATCGAAAATGATTAAAAGGTATAGTTTCTTGAATTATTGTTTGCGGCAAACTTACATCATTACCAACGTTTTAGCAATTGCATATTCTGAAACTCAAATACTATATAATTCGCCCTAATCAATTTCATTTTAGATGTGTTTTTCATCTTTAAAAAAAACATTTACAGTATGTCTGAAATCATTTGATCAGAAACCATTCAACCGCTTTTGAAAAAATATAAAGGGAAAAAGCATCTGTTAGATTATCAAAACAATTATCAACTGATGGTCATGGTAATATTGTCGGCTCAGGATTCCGACAGACACATCAATGCCATTGCACCTGCTTTGTTCAATGCATTTCCCGATATGAGCGCACTGGCAAATGCCACGGCTGAAGACCTGTTTCCATAAATAGCTGAATTGAGAAGTTCAGGAAAAAAATGTGAGTGGCTGTTGAAAATAGCGCAACAACTGCAATCAGATGAAAACATTCCGCTCGCTCGGAAGAGAAATCTTTCGCCTATCGAACCCGAAACATAACGAATATGTGCTGAAAGATTTTGTGCTTATAACAAAAAAAAAACACTATTAATAATGAATGCTGCGGCATTCAATAATCCCGCTTCAAGCGCACACTCACCGCATTTTTATGTGCATGTAGGCCTTCGGCTGCTGCCATTGTTTCGATGGTTTCACCTATAAGCTGAAGCCCTTCGGGAGTAATGTGTTGGTAGGTGATTTTTTTGAAGAAGCTGTCTAAAGAAACGCCACTGTTGCTCGCAGCATAGCCTCCCGTTGGAAGCGTATGATTGGTTCCCGAAGCATAATCGCCTGCCGATTCTGGCGTGTAATGCCCCAGAAAAACCGAGCCTGCATTTTTAATCAGCGGAATATATTGTTCGGGCTTGTCTAATGCCACAATCAAATGTTCGGCTGCATAGTAGTTGATAAAATCAATGGTATCGTTCTGATTGTCGAAATACAAAGCCATACTTTTTCTCAAACATTTTTCAGCTATTTCTTTGCGTGGCAGTTGTGACAATTGTGCTTTCAATTGCTTTTTCACCTTAGGAATTAATTCTTTCGATTGCGAAACCAAAACCACTTGGCTATCAACTCCATGTTCTGCCTGCGACAATAAATCTGCCGCAACATATTCGGGATTGCTGTAGGAATCTGCCCAAACTAAAACTTCCGAAGGTCCGGCAGGCATATCAATAGAAACTCCCTGACGGCTCACGAGCATCTTGGCAGTGGTAACATACTGATTTCCGGGACCGAAAATTTTCTGACACTGCGGAACCGATTCTGTTCCGAAAGCCATAGCGCCAATGGCTTGTGCGCCACCAATGCGAAAGAGATATTCGATTTTCAACAAACCCGCTACGAATAAAATTGCAGGATGCACTTTTCCGTTGGGCGCAGCGGGCGTGCAAACTACAATATTGCGGCATCCGGCAATTTTCGCAGGAATACCCAACATTAATAAAGTAGAAAACAATGGCGCTGTTCCGCCCGGCACATACAAACCCACCGATTCTACAGGAACGCTCTTGCGCATACAGGTAACGCCCGGCATGGTTTCCATAGAAAGGTCTTCTTGCTTTTGCGCTTCGTGAAATTTCCAGATGTTGTGATAGGCAGTGCGAATAGCTGTTTTCAGTTCATCGCTCAATTCATTTTCGGCAGCAACAATATCGTGCAACGGCACTTTCAAATCGGTGTATTCGGCTTTGTCGAATTCCACATTGAAACGCTTCACGGCATCTTCGCCTTCAATCTTAATAGCATTCAGAATTTTTTTTACCTGCTTGTCTAATTTATCTGCATTGAAATAGGGGCGCTGCACCAATTTATTCCATTGCATTCGTGAAGGGTTGTCGTAGTATTTCATAACTCTTTGTTCAATTGCAGAAAAATCACACCACCATTTTTTCAATCGGAATAACTAATATGCCTTGCGCTCCGGCTTGTTTCAGTTGGTCAATTATTTGCCAGAATTCATTTTCATTCACCACCGAATGAATGGAACTCCAGCCGCTTTCAGCCAAAGGCACTATGGTAGGGCTTTTAATTCCGGGAAGTATGTCAATAATTTTTTCGATGGAAGTATTGGGCGCATTCAGCAAAATATATTTGTTGTCTTTAGCGGCACGCACCGATTTGATTCTGAAAACCAACTCGTCTAACAAATGCTGTTTGTCTGCCGAAAGCTGAGCGTTAGAAATCAAAACCGCTTCAGAGCGCATGACTGTTTCCACTTCTTTCAATCCGTTGGAAAGCAGCGTGCTGCCCGAACTCACCAAATCGCAAATAGCATCTGCCAGTCCAATACCCGGAGCAATTTCTACCGAGCCGCTGATTTGATGTATATGCGCATCAATGTTTTTTTCTTTCAAAAATTTTGAGAGAATATTGGGATATGAGGTAGCGATTTTTTTATCCTGAAGATGTTGCAACGAATCGTATTCCATAGTTTTCGGAACGGCTAAAGAAAGACGGCATTTCCCGAAACCAAGTGTTTGAGACACCTTCACATCGGCTTGCTTTTCTAACAAAACATTTTGCCCCACAATACCAATATCCGCCACACCATCGGTTACATAGCCGGGTATATCATCATCGCGCAGAAAAAGAAATTCCATCGGATGATTACTCGAACGGGTAGTGAGTTTACCTACAGCATTGCTGAAGTGAATGCCGCACTCTTTCACTAATTCCAACGATTGTTCGCTCAGCCGCCCCGACTTCTGAATGGCAATTTTGATGATGGTTTCTGACATTTTAATTTTTGATTTGAAAAGGCGAAATTACTACAATATGCAATTGCCTATAAATTACAATGATAACTGAAATAAACATCTCAAAAATGGCTTTTTAAAAAATTAATACGCTTTGAAATTTTAATACTCTCAAAAAATATCAATTTAGAATAATAAGTGCGCTGAATAAAAATTTGATTCTTGAAAAGCACAATCTTACTCCTTCACAATATTTTGTGGATTATTACTCATGATATTCCCACACAGCAAACATATTTTTACAGTTCAATATGGAATTCGGTATTTGCCAACTCAGTGTAGCGCCCATCAGGGCAGAACCTTCCGACCGGGCGGAAATGGTGTCGCAATTGCTTTTTGGCGAAACCTACAGCATTTTAATTAAAAAAAGTAAGTGGTATAAAATCAAAACCGCTTACGACAACTACGAAGGTTGGATTTCTGAAAATCAACACCATTCCATTCATGAAAGATACTTTCATAAAGTAAACAATCAGCGGCATCCGGTGGCGCTCGATATGGTGCAGAATGCCACCTCGGGCAGCAAGCAAACTTTGTTGGTGATGGGCAGCACTTTGCCCGAATATGATGGCATGCAGTTTAAACTCGATAATGAAAAGTATGTGTTTTACGGGCAGGCGGTTTTCCCCGACCATCCGTTGAGTTTTGAAAAAGTGGTAGAAAAATGCGCTTTAAAATATCTCAACGTGCCTTACTTGTGGGGCGGCAGAAGTCCTTTAGGAATTGACTGTTCGGGCTTTACACAAATAGTATTCAAAGTATTAGGCGTATCGTTGAAACGCGATGCTTATCAGCAAGCCGAGCAAGGCGCCATGATTGATTTTATTGAATTGGCTAAAGAAGGCGACCTGGCGTTTTTCGAAAACGAAAACGGGAAAATAAGTCATGTAGGCATTTTGCTAAAAGATAACCGAATCATTCACGCATCGGGCAAAGTGCGTGTGGATATGCTCGACCATTTCGGTATCTTTAATTCCGATACGAAAAAATATTCGCACAAACTGAAGTTTATCAAACGCATCCTCTGATGCTCAAAATTCTCCATGCTGCTCAAATACACGCTGCCGATGCGCACACCATAGCGCACGAACCTATCGCTTCTATTGACTTGATGGAACGTGCATCGGGTGTGTTTGCCCGTTGGTTTATAGAAAAATTTTTAGACGAATGCGACCATTTCGATTGCCCTGAGATTAAAATTTTTTGTGGTCCCGGAAACAATGGAGGTGATGGCTTAGCCATTGCAAGACTGCTGCATGAAAATGGTTTTACACCTGAAGTTTTTGTGTTGAACATCGGAATTGAAAATTCTGCTGACTTCCAATTGAACCTGAAACGATTGCAGCAAATCAATTATGAAATCCAATACATTTCAAACGAAGCTGATTTTCCTGAAATAAGAAAATCATCATTTATTATTGACGCACTTTTTGGTTCCGGATTGAACAAACCTTTGCAAGGTGTAGCCGCTGTTTTGATAGAATATCTGAATAAAGCCGATGCCAATCGGGTTGCGGTAGATATTCCTTCGGGTTTGTTTGCCGATAAAAAAAGTGATGGAACTATTTTTCTGGCGCACCACACTTTGAGCTTCGAACTGCCCAAGTTGGCTTTTCTTTTTCCTGAAAATGAAAAGTATGTAGGCGAATTTACTTTTCTGACTATTGGCTTAGATAAAAAATTCATAGCGCAACAAGAAACAAAAAACTACTTGTTAGAGCGTTACGATGTGGAGGAAAGATTTCGTAAGAGAAAAAAATTCAGCCATAAAGGAAACTACGGTAGCGTGCTGATTATTGGAGGCAGTTATGGAAAAATGGGTGCAGTTCATTTGTCTGCAAAAGCTGCTTTGAAAACCGGTTGCGGCTTGGCAACTGCTTATATCCCTACCTGTGGTTACACCGCTATTCAGGCTTCATTGCCCGAAGCCATGACTTTATGCGACAAAGAAACACAACACATTGCCGACATTTCTTTTGAAACTAAATTTGATGCTGTTGCAATAGGTATGGGTCTGGGAACACATCCTGTAACATCAGAAGCGTTTTTAAATTTTCTTAAAAAACAAACCCAACCGCTGCTGCTCGATGCCGATGCGTTAAATATTTTATCGCAACATAAAAATAAATTAAAGCTTATTCCTCAAAATTCAATCATCACTCCACACCCTAAAGAATTTGAACGCTTGTTTGGCAATACTGATAATGATTTTGAAAGGCATCTTTTACAATTGCAAAAAGCAAGTGAACTAAAAATTATCATCGTGCTAAAAGGCGCTCATACTATTATCGCTTATCCCGATGGAACCAGCTATTTCAATGCTACCGGAAACCCCGGAATGGCAACCGCAGGAAGTGGCGATGTGCTTTCGGGCATTATTGTTTCATTGTTGGCTCAAGGCTATACTCCGAAAGAAGCAGCATTGATGGGTGTGTATATACATGGTTGGGCTGGCAATGTTGCTTCAGTAACGCATAGTATGACTGCATTAACTGCATCGAATATTATTGACTCATTCAGCGAAGTTTTTGTAGGATTAGAGCGATAATCCAACTTTTATTTTCTCCGGTAAATCTTCCTTAGATTGAATCAGTAATGGGCGTATGACAAATGGCACATATTCTGTGTAAAATACTCTTCGACAAGCTCAGAGTGACAATAACTTTATAGGTGTCATGGTGAGCTTGTCGAACCATATCAACCTTAAATGTGCCATTTGTCATACGCCCTCAATAATTGACAATCGGTTAAGCAATGAAAAAATCATTATTATTATTCTCAAATCCAACCCATGAAAAAATTATTTTCCTTTGTCGCTATTGCGATTATTTATGTAGGAAGTTTATTGGCTCAATGCCCCGAACAACAACCTGTTACTTTATCAACCCTGCCCAATAATTGTAATCAGGCAATAGTGCTAACTCCTTATATTGTGGCGTGCCAAACAGTTTGCTTCAGCAGTGTAGGCGCTACCACCAGCACGGGAGTAAATGACTTATCGTGCTTTGGTGGCACTAATACCAATGATGTGTGGTTGACCGCACCCAACCCATATAATACGGTTCCGAATTATGACGGCTCATTGGTTTTTCGCTGGCTCGATTGGCCCAACAAAGCCAATGGCGTTAACAATCCTAACATTTCCATTCATGCTGAAATAGCAGGAACTGCCGGTGGCTTAATTAGTATTTCGATTGATTGTACCAGCCCCGCTCCTACTCAATCCAATAACTTTGCTCAGGAAAATGCATTTTGCATTCAGAACAGTCAAACGACAGGAAATCAGTTTTATGGAGTAGCCGGAACCCTGCCTACTGTTTCTCAAATACCTCCGCCATCGGGTGTAAGCATTAGTGAAATTCAATACTATTTACAAGTGGTTCCGGCAGATGGCGCCAGAGGAAATTATTGCTTTGAAGTTTCTACTTATAAACCGGGTTTTTTGTGTGGCGATGCGTTGCCTATGAGCCTCACCGGAAGCGGAGGAACACTGACCGGCAGCGCCAGTGGTTGCTTGTGTGCAACCGGTTTGAACGGAACTATATTCTCGAATAGCTCCAACAACTTTAATGTTGCCTGCGGAACCGAAGCCGATGCTGCTGCGTGGTATGAAATTAATCTGCCTTATGCCTGCAACAAAGTTTCGGTGAGTGTTCCAAACTGGGGCGGCACAAACGGATATAATATAGCGTTGTTGAGTGGCGTAAATTGTCCCGGCTCGACAAGTGTGAATCCTTACACCGGAGCCAACATTATTACTCCCGGACAAACCCTTGCACCGGGTGCAGTGGTAGAGGGAAGCTCTTGCAGCCAGCCTTTGAATCTTTGCCGCACACTTGCAGCCGGAACCTATTATGTGTATCTCTCCGGCATCAGTGAGCGTCCTACTTTTTCTATAAATGTTTCTGTTGAAGAAGTGGTAGCATCTGTCGGTTCGGTTACTTCTCCTCAAAACAATCAATCGGTTTGTTCCGGCAGCGATATTGATTTGGAATCTACCGGAGCAGTATTGCCGCTTACTGCTTCCTGCGGACAAAATATTTTGTGGTACTACAGCACCAACCCCAATTTCAATCCATATAATAATCAAGGCACTTTGTTGGGTGCAGGAACGGGCAATCAAACTTTCACGCTGCCTAATAACAATACTTGCGCTCCTGTTACTTACTATGTTAAAGGAATCATTTCCGACAACGGCACTACTCCACAATCGGGCTGTCGTCAAACTTCCAACACCATTACCATAACAGTTTTTCCTGCCATCGATCAGGTTACATTATTGAATCAACCTTGTATTATTTCAGCCGCTCCACGATGCTCAGCCTTTACAATTAACGGACAATCTGGAACCGTGCAGGTGATTGGCAACTTTGCTATGGACGGTCAATCGGTTGACTTCACGGTTTCGAACGGCTTGGCAGGTTGCGAAGTATTGGTGAGCGATATTATGAATTGTTCGGGCAACTGCGACCAACCTGTTGCCACTGCCACATTACTCTGCGACCCTAACGATACTTATAATTTTTATGTGGAAGTAGATTTCACACCCGGTTCAGCTTTCTCCTACAAAATAGTTTCGAGCGATGGTTTGGAATTGCAGGCGTTCACTGCCGGAATTTTTATGATGGGTCCCTTTACCAATGGAACTACGGTAAGCATTTCTGTAACTAATACCGAAGATGCCAATTGTAATATTCCTCTCGGAAATTTTTCGAGCGATTGTAATCTGCTCAATTGTCCGGAATTAACTTCTGTAACAGCTACACTCACCGGAGGCGGAACTTCCACTTGTGAAGGCAATACTGTTGAGTTGGCTGCTGTGGTTGATTATGGCGTACTGAATCAAGACTTCACCATTCAGTGGTATGTCAACGGAAATGCTATTAGCGGAGCGAATACTCTTACCTACACACATACATTAAATGTTGCTGATGGTTGCAGCGCAGAATTGCAGGAATTTTCGGCAGTTATTACCTGCTTAGCTGCCAATGCATCACCTTCGCAAACACCGCAACTTACAGCTTCAGGCAGTATCAATGTTTATCCCGTTCCGGTTTTAGGAATAGATTTCACTTCTTCCCTACTCAATTGCACTGTTGCTCCGGTTGACTTATGCAATGGATTGGATATTGTTTTTGCGCCCACCGGCAACTCCGCACCGGGAAGCGGCAATACAACTGTGAACTATACCGTGAAAGTGGCAGGCGCACCTGCCGGATGTGAAGCCACGGGTAGTTATGTAGTTCAATGTCCGCCTACAGGTTGCAGCAGTTCTGCCGGAAACGGAACTACGCCTGTTGACAATGTGGTTTGTTTTGGCGAACAATTTTCGCTTTCAACAACAGGAGCAAGTTTAGACAACGGATATGTTATTGGTTATGCGTGGACTACCACCAATCCATACAGCAATATAGATGCCGCAGTAAATGATGCCATTGCTGCCGGAAGATATTTCGGACCTTATACCTCAACTGATGCTCCTTCATTCACCAATAATGGAACAACATTTCAATCGGGCACACATTATTTTATTCCTTTCACAGCATTAAATATTGCAGCCAATTCCGTTGCTTATAACAGCACCGGAAGTTTCAGTGTGAGTGCTCCGTTTGGCGGTGGCAGCGCCAGCATTACGGTTCCTACAACAGTAACATATTGCGATGGCATTACCAATTATACCGCAACACTCACCGTTCAACAACAGAGTAATACCGGAGTTTTAAACGCCATTGACGGAGTGTCGGGACCCATTGTAAATTATGGAGGCGGCTCTACTACTTCGCTCAATCTTAGTAATCCTAATTTTACCGGAGACCCACGTGGTGCTGTTACAACGATTAATGGTTCGGGAAATTTATTTTTCGGTTCTTCTATCAATTACAATTTTACTTTGCGATATGCAGGAGCCGCATTTCCGGTTCGTTGCCCTTCATGCCCCGATTTGGGTGGTCCTATAGTTTTGAATTTATTACCTGAAATAAATCTTACAACTCCTTCGGCTCCACAAATTTGTTTTGGAGAAAGAGTGGAACTCACAGATTT
Organism: uncultured Chitinophagaceae bacterium; assembly: GCA_964518215.1. GTDB lineage: Bacteria > Bacteroidota > Bacteroidia > Chitinophagales > CAIOSU01 > CAYSGX01. The sequence goes on along the minus strand of CAZFFP010000009.1, from coordinate 52,621 downwards.
CAATCCTTCGGCTAATATTACCGGAAGCATTACATGGTATGACGGGAATCCTTCTTCCGGAGGAAATATTATTACCAATACTTCGGTAGTTCCTGCCGCCACCGGCTCTACCTACTGGGCTTTGTTTGAATCTGGTGATAATGCCTCATGTTCTGCCACTGCAACTTTTACGGTAAATCCTGACGCAGCGCCTTTGGTAAATACTTTGCCACAACCCGCTCCTTTTTGTGCAGGAACTGTGGTGGATTTAACTGCTTTGAACAGTCAGGTTACTACATCGCCCGGAACTATTGTGTGGTATAGAGGCAATCCATTGTCGAACCCCAATGCGGTGCGTTTGCCCAATGCTTTTGCTGCCGCACAACAGCCCGCTAATAATGCTGAATACTGCGCTCAATTCACCGACCCGAATACCGGATGTTTTGCATACAGTTGTGTTACATATACAGTAAATCCGTTGCCACCACTCACCACGCCAGCCGTTGACCCAACTACTTGTGATGGTTATCCATTCGACCTTACTTCGTTAGAGTCGGGACTGTCGGCTACTTCAGGAACTTTTGTTTGGTATGAAGGCGACCCTGATAATGGTGGCACACAACTTACAACTCCACAAGCTACAGCAGTGCAACCTTCACCAACCAATCTCGACTTCTGCACTTATTTTACAGATAATAGCAGCGGATGCGAAAACAAAGTTTGTGTTTCATTGAATATTATTGCGCTTCCTGCTTTGAATGCCCTGCCGCCTCAAGGTCCGGTTTGTTCTGCACAGCCGATAGATTTAACTGCCTTGCAATCGCAAATTATTACCGATAACGGCACCTGGCAATGGACCGAAAATGGAAATTCAGTTGTCAATCCTGAAGAAATATTTTTACAACAGAATACCACTTTTACAGCTTTGTTTGTGAGCGCCTTGACCGGCTGTCAGGATTCTGTGGAAGTAGAATTTATAGTGAATCCTTCCCCCGTATTGAATACTCCGGTAATTGCTGATTTATGTGTGAACCAAGTATTAGACTTAACTACTTATGAACCACAATTGACTGCCGATGCAGGAACCTTTGTTTGGTATAAAGGCGATTCCATCAATTTCGGAACAACGCTAACCCTATTACAATCGCAACAACAATTGCCTGCTGCATTTGATATTTACAATGTGGTATTTGAAAACACTTTTGGTTGCTCCGACACACAAAGTTTTCAGTTTGTCATTCATCCCCTTCCTGTTTTAAATTCAATTGTATCGAAATTTACCTGCTTCGAAGTGCCGGCTAATCTCACTTTACTTAACGATTCTGCAACTACCCAACTGGGCACATTCACTTGGTATGCAGGCATCAATACTGCAGGAACTCCACTCACACAGGCTGAAGCCGAAGCGCAGGATATTGACGGCATTGTTTCTTACACCGTGAAGTTTACAGATGCGAATGGCTGCACTGCCACCCGCACCGTGGTTTACAGCGAATACCCCGAATTGACCGGTGCATCTGCTTCTTACAGTTGCGCATTGAATCAATTGGTGGTAAACCTAAGTAATGCCGGTGGTGGAGCCGGTGGCGGATATAACGTGTCGCCCAACTCGCCCAATCAACAAGGTGAAACGCTTGCCAACGGCAGCAACTGGACAGTGATTGTTCAGGATAGTGTAGGATGCACCATGACTGTTACAGGAGGTGTGAGTTGCATTGAATGCGATTTGGGCACTGCATCAACTGTGAGCGATAGTGTTTGTTGTTCGGAAACTATCAGGCTCGAAACCTCAGGCATTGTTACATCGCCCGGTCATTCGGTGGCTTGGGGACTTACTACACAAACAGCAGGGGCTATTACTTCTACCGTTGGTGTGAGTATTGCTGCCGATGCCGGTTTAGTTTTTCAGGCAAATACCGATGGCAGTTTTGATTTCACGAATAACTGCCCGAATATTCCGGGAGGTTATTACTATTTCACTCCTTTCATTATCGAAGACCCTGTAATTGCTCCTTTGGTTTATGATACATTGAACGGCTGCCGCCCCGATGGACAAATTTGTCCTACTTTCTCACTCAATCTCGATTGGAGAATTGATACTTTGTTGGGTGTGTTTCCGAGTGGCGATACCATTGATTTAATCAGGCGATTGACAGAAACACTTTTAGGCAATCCGGTAGATTTGAATATTGACCAACAACTGCTCAACACATTGTTGGGTGGAAGTTTACCTTGCCTTCAGTTAACCAGCCTTTTTGAAGGCGACCCCAATGGCACATGGACTTTCTTAGTCAGGAATGGCGGCACCGGTGCGTTAGAGTTTACAGTCCCTGATTTTGAAGTTACTGTAAACAGCGATTCTTGTGCTGCACTTGGAGGCGTTGACCAAGTGATAATTATTCCCGGAAGCACCACCGTGATACCTGCTAACAACCAGTTTGTGAGCATACAGTTTTTAGTGCCCCCATTGCCGGCTTCATTCCCTTCCATAAGCCCCACTTGTGAAGCCTATGGCGATGCAGTATTGGTATATGTTGCAGAAGATGCCTCCGATTGTTTCAACAGTATTTTAGAAAACAATATCATTTCGCAAATCATGCTGAAACCTAATCCGGCAATGGATAACATTTCATTGAGTGTTCAATTGAAAAAAGAAGCTGCTCTTAGTGTTACGGTTCATGATGTTTTCGGAAGAGAAATATTACAGCGCGAATTTGGTGAAACGCTAAAACAACATCAACAAAATTTTGACATTAGCATGTTAGCTGCGGGCATTTATTTGTTCCATATAAAAGCAGGAGACGAAGTGAGAAGCATGAGAGTGGTGAAGCAGTAGAATAAAGGAAATAGCACATAACAGCATTGAAGCGCCTGATGAAATTATCATCGGGCGTTTTGTTTAGGGTGTAGGACAAATTAAACATTAAGGTAGATATGGTTCGAGAGGCTCACCATGACATCTATAAAGTTATTGCCTCTCTTGGCGAAGAGTATTTTACGCAAAATATGTGCAATTTGTCCTACACCCTTTTTATTCTGTGTGCCAACGAAAAACCAAATCGCATAACTTTGCGCTTCAATACGGAAATTTCATGTCGAAACGCTATACTGTTACCGCTGCATTGCCTTATGCCAACGGACCATTGCACATAGGTCATATTGCCGGATGTTATCTGCCTGCCGATATTTTTGTGCGCTACCTGCGCTTGAAAAAAGAAGATGTGCTGTTCATTTGCGGCAGCGATGAGCATGGCGTTCCGATTACCATTACCGCCCGAAAAGAAGGAACAACGCCTCAACAGGTAGTTGACAAGTATCATGAATTGATGAAATCTACTTTTGAAGATTTCGGTATCGCATTTGATTATTACGGCAGGACCTCTTCAAAAATTCATCACGAAACCGCACAAGAATTTTTCAAACAACTGCTCGATAAAGGAGTATTGTTTGAAAAACAAACCGAGCAATATTTCGACCCCGAAGCCCAACAATTTTTAGCCGACAGATACATTACCGGAACCTGTCCCAAATGCGGCAATGAAAACGCTTATGGCGACCAATGCGAAAAATGCGGTACTTCGCTTTCTCCCGAAGAACTCATTAATCCCAAATCAACTTTATCGGGCGCAACACCGGAAAAAAAACTCACTACCAATTGGTTTTTACCATTAGACAAGCTGCAACCTAAAATCGAAAAATATTTATCGCAACACACCAATTGGAAAACCAATGTGTTGGGTCAATGCAAAAGTTGGTTGCAAAGCGGAGAAGGTTTGCAAGCCCGCAGCATGACCCGCGATTTAGATTGGGGCGTTCCGGTTCCGGTGGAAGGCGCAGAGGGCAAAGTGCTATATGTATGGTTCGATGCTCCTATTGGATACATTTCTGCCACAAAAGAATACTTCCGAAATCCGAAATCCGAAATCCGAAATGAAGACTGGAAGCTTTACTGGCAAGACTCAGAAACCCATCTGATTCATTTCATAGGTAAAGATAATATTGTTTTTCATTGCATCATTTTTCCGGCAATGCTCATGGAACATGGTGAATTTATTACTGCCGAAAATGTGCCCGCCAATGAGTTTTTGAATCTGGAAGGCGAAAAAATTTCGACTTCGAGAACCCATGCCGTTTGGCTGCATGAATATTTGAAAGATTTTCCGGGAAGAAAGGATGAGTTGCGCTACGTGCTCACCTCTATTGCCCCCGAAACCAAAGATTCTGATTTCACCTGGAAAGATTATCAGCAAAAAGTGAATAGTGAGTTGGTGGCAATTTTGGGCAACTTCGTCAATCGCGTAATGGTACTCACATGGAAATATTTCGATGGTAAAGTGCCTTCTGAAAAAGAAATAGAACCAAGCAGCGAAAAGAGAAAAAATATTCTCGAAAAATATCTGAAAGCACACAATGAGTTGAATGCCTCGGTGAAAGAAATGATTCGCTGCTTGAATGACTATCGTTTTCGCGAAGCGCAGTTTCACATGATGAATCTGGCTCGCATAGGCAATAAATTTTTAGCCGAAACCGAGCCGTGGAAACTTGCCAAAGAAGACCTGGAAGCCGTGGAAGCCATTCTGAATTATTCTTTGTGTATTGTTGGAAATATTGCCATAGCCTGTGAGCCGTTTTTGCCCGATACTGCCAAAAACATTCAGCAACAATTGAATGCAGATTCTTTTAGAGAAAAATGGCAATCGTTTTGGAAAAAGGAAGAAATGATAAATGCAGTTCCGGAAAATCACCCATTGAATCAAGCGGCATTGCTTTTCAAAAATATTGAAGATGTCGAAATTGAAAACCAAATCAATAAATTGAGCAAAAAACCTGCTTCAACAATCGAACAAAAATCAGAAATCAGAAATCAGAAATCAGAAATCCAATACGATGATTTCGCCAAACTCGACCTGCGTACCGGTACTATTCTTTCGGCAGAAAAAGTTGCTAAAGCAGATAAGTTGCTGCAACTCACCGTTGACCTAGGCTTTGAGCAACGCACTATTGTTTCGGGCATTGCAGAACATTTTGAACCTGAAGAAATAGTGGAAAAAAAAGTAGTTGTGGTGGCAAATCTGGCTCCACGCAAGTTGCGCGGCATCGAATCGAAAGGCATGATACTGATGGCTGAAGACGCTCAAGGAAAATTACAGTTTGTATGCGCTCCCTCTGATATGCCCAATGGTTGTGAGGTGAGGTAATTATTTCTTGCTTAAGAAGCAGTATAGATTTATATACTCGCTTTTAAAATCAGGCTTGTGTTTTTTTATTTTTTTTTGTCACAATTAATTTAAAAATTCAGTCATGAGAGGCTCAAGATGAAACCCATAACTTTACATCAAACCAACATTATGCGTATTCTTATTATTGTTTCATTGTTGACGATACAACTACATTACCTGAACGCCCAGATTACTATTACAAATAATGATATGCCCCGTGCAGGGGACAGAATTTTGTTGAGCACAGCTAATAATGCCGATGATTATGATTTTACTTTTCATGGCGCTAATGTAATCTGGGATTTTTCGGGACTGACAGCATCGGGCGATGACGAAAAAAGATTTTTGAGTGTGTTTCAAACAGGTTTTATTTATGGAGCATATTTTTCAGATATCCCATTCAATCCCAACAGAGCCAATGTAGCTCAAGAAGGCGGATTATTCCTTCCGGCAATTTTTGTGGCTCAGAATGTTTACAGTTATTTTTTCAGAAGTGATGCTAGCTATAAACAAGTGGGGTTGGGCGCAACGATAAATGGTTTTCCTACTCCGATAAGTTTTCAGAACGATGATGAAATTTATTTGTTTCCGCTCGAATATGAAGACCGCGATACTTCCACTTCAAGTTATTCATTCAACATACCGGGGCTGGCAGGTTATAGTTTTTCTCAAACAAGAATTAACCATGTAGATGGTTGGGGAACACTGATTTTGCCGGGCGATACTGTGAATGCCCTGAGAGTTCGAACCGTGCTGCAAATGCGCGACAGCTTGAGTATTGACACGCTCGGATTTGGATTTGGATTCAACCGCCCCAATGAAATTGAATACAAGTGGCTTACCAACGATATACATGTGCCTGTGTTGCAAGTGAATACCCGCAGAGTTTTCAATAGTGAGTTTGTTACTTATGCCGCATTTTACGACAAAAGAAGATTTACCGGTGTTACTGTTTTAGATTCGGATAAAACCATAAAAATTTATCCGAACCCGACTACCGAAAAACTTTGGATTGAGTTGCCCGATTTGAATGATGCCATTGTGATTTCAGTAAAAGATGTTACAGGAAAAGAAATTTTTTCGGAAAAATATCGAAATCAAACTTTAATAGAAATCAATACATCCATGCTGCAAGCGGGATATTATTTTCTTGAAATAGAAGGTGCAAAAATTAATGCCGTTCGTAAATTTATTGTTCAATAAATCCATATCTGAGAAACCCATGAAAGTGATTTTGTTTTTATTTCTGAGTGTCATTTTATTTTCCTGTAAAACAAAAAAAGATGTTGCGCAATTAAATACTGAAACCATGAAAAACAATCAGGAAATCTTAAAAGAAGAAGAACCTTACGCAGATTATTATAAACTATTAGAAGGCAGATGGATTTGGCTGAAAACCAGTTGCTGTGGCAGAGTTCCCAAAGAAACCAATCCCCAAACCACAGGCTTTACAATAGAATTTGATTTTAAACCTGATAAAACTTTCGATGCTTACAGAGATGGTAAGTTCGAAAAAAATCTTCCTTATAAATTAGGCAATTATATTCTCGATGAAACCCGCCCATTGATGGTGATGGGAGAAAGTCAAAGACCTGCATATATTCTTTTCAGGTCAGACACCCTTGTAATTGACTACGGCTACATGGATTTGGAAACTGAATATTATATCAGAAAAAAATAGCCGGTTTTTCACTTAAATCTCGGATGATATTTCAAAATAGTATCTCTCAAAAAGGCACGGTCTAAATGCGTGTATATTTCTGTAGTGGTAATAGATTCGTGCCCCAACATTTCCTGAACAGCCCGCAGGTCTGCGCCCCCTTCTACCAAGTGTGTGGCAAATGAATGCCGAAAAGTGTGGGGGCTGATATTTTTTGTAATGCCCGCTTTAGCGGCACATTCTTTTATGATAATAAAAACCATCACGCGGCTCAATCCCTTGCCTCTTCTGTTGAGAAACAAATAATCTTCAAAACCCTTTTGAACTTCTTGATTTACCCGAACCTGATGGCGATAAATATTGATGAATTTAATAGCGTCTCTGCCAATGGGAATCAATCGTTCTTTGTCTCCTTTGCCGGTTACTTTAATAAATTCAACATCGAGAAAAAGGTTGGAAATTTTCAGATTAATCAACTCCGAAACTCGCAGTCCGCAGCTATAAAGCGTTTCAAGCATTGCCTTGTTTCTCATGCCTTCCGCCACACTCAAATCCAAGGCATTGATGATTGCCATTATTTCGTCATAACTCAATACATCGGGCAGTTTGCGGCTCAATTTCGGACCTTCCAATAATTCTGTTGGGTCGTTATGAATCACATCTTCCATGAGCAGATATTTGTAAAATGCCCTGATGCCTGAAATGATGCGCGCCTGTGAGCGGTCGTTCAAACCGAGTTTGTGTATGTAAGTGATGAACTTCTCTAATTGCGGTAAAGAGATTACTGTAGGCGAAGTTTTGTCTTCCATCAGCAACAGGTATTGATGCAGTTTATCAATATCGCTCAAATAAGCATCAATCGAATTTTTGGATAGCGATTTTTCCAATCGCAAATAATTTTTAAAACCCTTAATGCTGCTTTGCCAATCCATACTTTTCTATTGTAACTGAGAAAATGATTGTGATTTTTCCCGTTTCTTTGCAAACATAAAACTTCAAGATGAAAGTCATCGTTATAAACGGACCCAACCTGAATCTATTGGGCAAACGCGAACCTGAAATATACGGAACCCGCAGCTTTGATGATTTTTTTGAAAAACTCATGTTGCAATATGCCGAAATCAATCTGGAATATTTTCAGAGCAACAGTGAAGGGGAAATTATTGATAAAATTCAGGAAACAGGCTTTACATATGATGGTATTATTTTAAATGCCGCTGGCTATACGCATACTTCGGTAGCCATTGCCGATGCAGTAGTAGCCATCACTGTTCCGGTTGTTGAAGTGCATATTTCCAATCCATACGCCCGTGAAGATTACCGAAAAAAATCGTTGATTGCACAACATGCTAAGGCTATTATTTGCGGCATGGGTTTAAAAGGATATGAATATGCTTTACAGTTTTTGATTTCAGAGGAGCAAAAATCTTAGAGTATTTTGAAGCATTAATCTTCGTAATCAATGCTCACAGCAGGTCTCTTTTTTATTCTGTAAATGCTCATAAACCATTACTGTAAGAAGCAAATGCACAAACCATCCGGCATTGGCTTTTAATAAATGAATATTTACCCACAAACGATGGAGAACCTTCAATAAAATTTTCAGAAAGCGCCTTTCAAAATTTTCATTGTTTGAGAAATGTTTGGGGCATCATAATTCACTTGCAGAAAATACATGCCTGAAGCCAATACATCGGTTTCAACAATACATTCCGCAGAATTGATGTGTTGCCGCTGCATGATTATTTTCCCAAAAATATCATATACCGTATATCCGGAAATAATTTGCTCTGAAACGATATTTATTTTTGAATCTGATGGCAATGGGTTGGGGTAAATTTTTAAGTAATTATCTGACCATTTACTTTCAATCGAAGTGAATTCAGGCAACTCGGTGCAACTTGACGGAGCGCCTCCCGACACAAACACCTGCAACACCCGGTCGTTAAAATTTTGTATTGAACCAAGCGATGCTTTGCCTCTGAGAATAATGCTATAGGGTTGTTGCCGCGCATCGGAAGTCTGAGTTGCCCAAAATAAGTCGGTCAATGCTGCATGGGCAGTTGCATAAACGGAATCGGAAAGCGAGCCGATTTCTGAAATGATTTCTAACGAGTAATTATCGGGAGAAGGCGTAGCGCTTCCGAAACTTAATCCTTCTAATCGAAGTGTATCGCCCGGATTCAAATCTATGCGATAAGTGCCGTTTATGTTGTTTACGAGACTGTCAATATTCAGGAAATTTCCGAACGAAGCCGAATTGAATACACCAATCATATTGTCAATTATGGTGTGCCCGTATTTGTAACCGTTTTTCCATTCGGAAATTTTTACAGCAAAAAGATACATCCCTGCCATACCGGGAGCATTCCACTCAACAACACCATTTTCATATATAATAAATAGGCTTGAAGGATTTATAGAACCGGGAGGAACATAACCCGGTATAGGAATACCTTGAGCGATTTGAGGAGTTATTAATTCATAACTCAAACTGTCGCCATCGGGGTCGAAGGCAGAGTAAGCAAGTTGAACCCTATTTCCAACACCCATACTGTGTGCATCGAACCCCGCTATTATTAGCGAGTTGTTTTCGCAATGAGAGTTGGGAAATGCCGCTATCATTGTTTCGACATATAGCGTAGTGTTGACCGAATTTGTTGAGTTGATTATACTTGCCATTCTGTTAGGTTCGATATAACTCAATGTATAAAATCCTTCCGAAGGAAAAGTAAGAACGCCACTGTATATATTCATTTTTTTGTCGGCACCAATCGTAGAATCTTCTATAATTCTTGTAAGTGTTGTCGTATTTCCATCGCCCCAAAAAATCATCACCGTATCCTTATCGGGGGGCATAGAAATATTGGTGGTTATCAGGTGAACGCTTGCTTCATAAGTTAGTCCGTTTATGTGCTGCACCGATATATATGCTCCGGTAAGATGGGTGGCTGTAACCATTGTTATGAAACCCGACAGCAGCAATGTGAGTAATGCTTTCATAACGTAATTTTTTTTCAATTTACGAAAAATTCAATTTTGACAACAAACCTCTTTCTTCTTCTGAAGTTTTTCGTAAATGATCACGGTGGCAAGTAGCAGCGAGAAGCCGTAAAACACATCTTCCACCGGAATGGTGATGATGCGAATGCCAAGATTATATGCATCGTTATACCATACCACAGGCAGGTATGTTAAAATGCCATTAATGAGAAAGAACGGGAAAATGATAAGGAGAAAAGAGAAGTAAAATCTGCCGATATATTTCGCTTTTATTATCCATTGAACGATAATAATCAAAGCAGCAGTTAATAAAAAAGTAGTGGAAGTATAAAGTTTATCTAAATGGAATATGGCAATACCCGTTAAAGCCAACGAAACAAAAGCTGAAATATATGGCGCGAAAGATTGCAGATAATCTTTTTTCACATAAAAATTCAAACACTCATACACAAATACACATGCAAAGGGAATCACCAAAAAAAAGGCTATTTCTTCCAAAGGAAGTCCGAATAAATATGCTCCCATAACATAATTTTCATTGAATCCCCATATGCCTTTTTGAGTGAAATAATAATCCCAAAAAATAAATGCAGCAGCCGGAATAATCACTGCCGGAAAAAAGTATTTCCATTTTCGGTAAAAGCGAACATTTCTATCAAAAGAAAGAAACAATGGGAAAAATGCCGTGAACAACAATAAATACAAATACACCATGTTGTTACACATTATTATCATCGGGTTAACTAAAAAATTAAATCAGATTTAGACTGCTTTGCAAATAGGTATTGAGGAGTATGTGCATTTTTTTGGTGTCGGATACCCTTATGCGTTCTTGCTGCACCAATGCTACATTGGCTTTTTTAATTTTGTTGAAAAGCGCCAGGTAATATTTATATGCCAAATAAACTCCTTTGCGCGATGACTTAGGCAATAACATGATGCCTTTATAGGCTTCGTCAAAATCGTGCTGAATGTTTTGTTCAACTTGTTTTTTCACCTGCTCATCGAAAGTTTCAAATTCAATTCCCGGAAAATAAATTCTTCCCCGCTCCTGATAATCGCTTTTCATATCGCGTAAAAAATTCACTTTCTGAAAAGCAGCGCCCAAGGCACGAGCATAATATTGAAGTTTATCATGCAATTCATTATCGCCTTTGCAAAAAACTTTCAGGCACATCAGCCCCACTACTTCGGCTGAGCCAAATATGTATTCATTATATAGGGAATTGTCATACTTCTTATCTTCCAAATCCATTTCCATGCTGTGCAGAAAAGCATCAATCAAACCGATGTCAATTTTATACTCATGAACAGTTTTTTGAAAAGCATGCAATACCGGATTAAAACTTATTCTTTCATACAATGCTTTGTAAGTATCTGATTTATAGTCTGCCAAAAGTTTGGCTTTGTCGTAATCGTGAAAAGTATCTACAATTTCATCGGCAAAACGCACATAGCTATATATGGCATAAATCGGCTCGTGAAGGCTTTTATCTAAAGTCATGATTCCTAAAGAAAAAGAGGTGCTGTATGCTCTGGTGATGAGCCTGCTGCATTCAAAATTAGTTTTGTCGAATAGTTTTAACATGGTTAAGTCGGGTATGCAATGATAAACATAGAAGCTGAAATATTGTTTTTAACTTTTGGTAATAATAGTTCATTAATTTTTTCAGGTAATAATACTCTTTACCGAAATTACTCCATATAGGTTCATTGTTGGTCGTTATTTAGGTTGAAATATATAGTCTAATAGCCCAATATATAGCCCACGGTTTAAACCGTAGGCTATATATTGGGCTATATCAACCGTGGGCTATAATTGGGTTTACCGGATTATTATTAATTCAGTTTTTTGCCTGCAAAACGAGTAGAGAGCGTTCCAAACACCACCACACTGATAGAACTTAAAGGCATGATGATGGCAGCCACCAAAGGAGAGAGTAGTCCCTGAACCGCAAAACTCACACCTACCACATTATACAACAGCGAAATAACAAAAGCCGCTTTGACAAGATTGACAGCCGTTTTGCTGTAAGCTAAAATTTTGGGGAACCGTGAAAAATGTGCGCCATCTAAAATGGCATCGCAGGCGGGAGAAAAATTATTGATATTGTCGCTCACGGCAATGCCCGCATCGCTCTTTTGCAAGGCTCCGGCATCGTTCAGCCCATCGCCCATCATCAATACTTTGTGGTTTTGCTGCTGAAGATTTTGGATATACGCCAATTTATCGTGCGGACTTTGATTAAAATGCAGTGGCGTATCGCTGCCGAATTTTTGTGTGAGCGCGGCTTTGTCGCTGTCTTTATCGCCCGAAATCAAGGATAGCTGATAGTCTTTTTTCAAGGCTTGTATTACTTCCGAAAGCTGCTCCCGATATTTTGGTTTGAAAAGAAAACTTCCTTTCACCCCGCCATCAATGCTTACATAAGTGCGGGAAGATTCATTTTCATTTAAATCGAAAAATTTCGCGGAACCGATTTTTATTTTCATTCCGTTTACTGCTCCTTCAATACCCAGTCCGATATTTTCAGAATAATTTTCTAACTGAAGTATATTTTGTTCCGACAACTGCTTTTTCAGATTCGTAGCTATGAGTTTGCTCACCGGATGCCCCGATTGTCGGCACAACTCATAAATGGATAATTTTTCTAAAGCAGAAAGTTCTATTCCGGAATATTCCGTTTCGCTTTCGTCATTCAGCGTAAGCGTTCCGGTTTTATCGAAAACAATATGGTCAACAGCAGCCAGCGATTCTATGGCTAAAGTGTTTTTGAGATAAAATTTGTGCTTGCCCAACACGCGCATGGCATTGCCCAACGTAAACGGACTCGATAGCGCCAAAGCGCAAGGACACGCCACAATCAACACGGCAGTGAACACCAATGCTGCTTTGCTCCAGTTTTCGGTAAAGCCCCAGTATATGCCCGATACCAAGGCAATAAATAAAATTAAAGGTGTAAACCATTGGCTCACCTGATTGGCAAGAGAAGTGAGTTGCTTGGTATTGTTTTTCTGAAACGACTCGTGATTCCACAAACGGGTAAGATACGATTGAGAAACTTTCCGATTCACTTTCAGCGTAATCGAACTGCCTGTTTGTCTGCCTCCCGCATACACCAAAGTTCCTTGTGCGCAACGCACCGGAACCGATTCGCCCGTTACAAAACTATAATCAATATGTGCTTGCTCATCCAATAGCACACCATCGGCAGGAATTATTTCTCCATGCCTGATTCTGATAATATCGCCCGCTTCGATACGCGAAACGGGAATGTTTTTTTCTTCTCCGTTATTTTCAATTTTCGACACCGCCACCGGAAAATAACTTTTGTAATCGCGCTCGAAAGAGAGTTGCTCGTAGGTATGATTCTGAAACCATTTCCCTGTGAGCATGAAAAAAATAAGCCCGGCTAAGGAATCGGTATAGCCCGCCCCTGTTTGTGAAACAATTTCAAAAACACTTCTGCCAAACAATGCCACAATGCCCAATGCAATCGGAATATCTAAGTGCATTTGCTTTTGCTTCATGCTTTTCCATGCCGAATCCAAATAGCCCCATGCGCTGAAGAAAAACACGGGCAGCGACAACAGCAAATTCCAGTAACCGAAATATTTGTAAAAATCGTTTTCCTTCAAACTGTCTAAGCCCAAATATTCGGGAAAACTCAACAACATCACGTTGCCAAAAGCAAAACCTGCAACCCCCAATCGGTAAATAAGTATGCGGTCTTTTTTCGGCTTGCTATGCTCTACATCATTCAGGTTTATTTCAGGTTCATAGCCGATAGATGTCATCACCTCTACCACTTCGCGCAGCGAAATGGTTTGGGGATGAAAAGCGATATAGGCTTCCTTCCGCATAAAATTTACTTGCGAAACAGAAACGCCCGGAGCCAGTTTGTAAAGATTTTCCAACAGCCACACACAAGAGGCGCAATGAATCTGCGGAATGCGGAAAGTTACTTTTTCCAACGTGTCGCTTCTAAAATCGAGAATTTTGTTTTTTATTTCTTCATCGTCTAAATAACCGAAGTGCGATTTGGATTTGGGCTTTTTGAGCGTCAGTCCGGGATGCTTTTCAATATTATAGTAGTCGCATAGTTCGTTTTGGTTCAAAATTTCATACACTGTTTTGCAGCCTTCGCAACAAAATTCTTTCTCATCGAAAAGCACAGGCACACTTTCGCACGCATCGCCACAATGATAGCATTTTACCTTTTGTTCAACGGCAACAGACATCCGACTCATTTATAATTATATGCAAAGTTGCGTTTTTCTGTCGTGCCATACTTGTGATGTTTGTTGTGGAGGAAGATGATATTTGTCAATGTAGCCATAAGCCATTAGCCGTAAGTATTAGTTTTAAGGTAATGCCGCTACAAACGATGATTCGAACTTTAATGAACTTTACTGATATTTGAAAGAAAAAGATAGAGTAACAAATAGTAAGCTAATGATATTAAGATGAGAAGTTTTTTTGTTTCCATATTTATTTTTTGCTACGCATTTGCTCAAAGCCAATATCTCAATAAGGTCATCGGCTATGGAAACAATCTAATTGGCCCGGTGTCTGTAGTTGCTGAAGATTCATCTTATGTGCTGATGGGTTTAGGGCGCGATTATTCTTTAACAGGCGGGTGGAAAGGAACCATATTGATATGGACAAATAGTGAGGGAGAAAAAACAGACAGCAGTTTTTATGGCGAAATAGGAAATACTCATTATGGAGGGCTTCCTGGAACCTTCAAAAAAATATCTGATGGGTATATTGCTGCGCTGACAGAACAAGATACTTCATGAATGCATCTTCAGGCTTTGCTGGTCAAATTCAACTTAAATGGCGACACTGTTTTTGTAAAAAGATTTGGAGGTTATAATGATGATTTAGGTTACAAAGCAGTAGAAACTCCCGATGGAGGCTTTGCTTTGTGTGGTCAGGCAAACCGGACAGCAGGCAATAATGGCAAGTTTTATCTTGTGAAAACAGATAGTCTTGGAAATTTAGAGTGGGAGAAAACATATCACCAGCCCGGCTTTGCAAGAGCCTTAAGTATTGTAAATGCTCATGACGGAGGATATATGCTTTGTGGTGATGGTTATACTTCTACAGCCTTTGGGTATGATACTTATTTGATGAAAACCGACAGCTTGGGCAATGAACTTTGGAAAAAAAGTTTCGGAACCCCAAGAGACGACTGTGGTGGAAACATAACAAGTTCATCCGACAGCACATATATTATTACTACCTGTATGGATTCCTTAGGCATTGTTCAGCCCGGGGGTTATCCAATAGTAATGACCACAATATTAAAAGTTGACACAAGTGGTAACATATTGTGGTCATACTATTACTATAATAATAAGGTGGCGGTAGTGGCAGTTACAAGAGAAGTTGCACCGGGAGAAGGATATATTTATGCCGGCTCAATTGTGGACAATATTAGCGGCAGAGAAGATGAGGTGGCATTAATATTAAGATTTGATAACGATGGTAATTTACTATGGGAAAAACGATACGGCTATTATAGCAGAACCAATAATAGATTTAGTTATACCAGACCCGAAGATGTGGAGCCAACCAATGATGGTGGTTTTATTGTAATGGGGGGAGCAAGCGAAAAAAACTATTCTGAATTTTGGCTCTTGAAAATTGACAGCAATGGTTGCATGGGCGATTACTGCGGGCTTACCGACCCAAATTGTTACTATCAACCTTATCCCGATTGTATTACTTCAATTCAGGAGCATGGTAATGCTGATTCATATTTGCGTGTATTCCCCAACCCCACCACCGGAGTATTACACATTCAGACAGAAAACACACAAGAAAGAATTCAAAGCATCACAATGTATGATATAGTGGGTAAAAATGTCCCCCTTGTGTGCGGGCAATGTGGCGCAAGCGAAGGGGGCGCGTGCAGGCATGGTGCGTCTGCGGGGGATGAATTTAATATATCTCATTTGCCAACATGCTTATACTACTGCAAAATCATCCTAAGCAATGGAGTAAGCATTACTAAAAAAGTGGTGAAGGAATAACCGTATATCAAAGACATTCATGTGTTTATTAAATTCTTAAGAACTTTACGGATATTTGAAATAAAAAATCTTCAGAATGACTACAGAAACTTCCATTCAAAAAATATTACTTACAGATAAGCAGGAAAAATTCAGAAATAATTTGAGCAGAAATTTCATGTTCAGATTTTTTTTATTGCTGAGATTGCCTTTGGGTTTCTTTTCGGGAATGCGCATTAAGCATTTAGATGGAAACAACTGCATCGCCACCGTTCCTTATGGCTGGATGACCAGAAATCCTTTTGGTTCTACATATTTTGCTGCATTGAGCATGGCTGCCGAATTGTCGAATGGCGCTTTAGCGCTGATGGCTGTGGAAGGCACTTCGGTGGCGGTGATAATAGTTCACATGGAAGCTGAGTTTATCAAAATGGCAAAAAACATTACCACCTTCACTTGTAACGAGGGGCACTTACTTTTCGAAGCCGTTGAAAAAGCAAAAACTAGCGGAGAGCCTGTAACTGCAACGGTTTCTACCAACGGCATTTCAGAAGATGGCATTACGGTGGCTCGTTTTAAATTCACCTGGTCGTTTAAAGCCCGAAAAAAATAACTGATAGTTTTTAGAAGTTAATGACAACTCTTGGTCATAGTTACATCATTGTTCAGTTTAGGGCTGATGTATGGAATGTCGAGGTTCAACCCGCGAAGAATTAATAAGGCTGCGAAAAAAAGCATTACGGCAGGTGTGAGTTTTCTTAAAGTATTTTTAAATGAAATGCTCACTACCGAACCTGCCAAAGCAATAAACAACATCATAGGAAAAGTGCCTAAGCCAAACAGAGCCATATAAAGCATTCCGCTTGTCGCGCTGCCGGTGGCTAAAGCTCCCGTAAGCGCTATGTAAACCACTCCGCAGGGCAACAATCCATTGAGCATACCCACAGTGAACATGGATGCAAATGAAGGGTTCTTTAGAATTTTTCCGAACTGCCGAATTAATAATGTTTGGAAATTTCTGAAGGCAGGAATTTTGTTAAACAGCATATCGGGATTGTAAGAAAATAACACCAACAACAAAACCGCTATTCCCAAAACAACAGACAATCCTTGCTGCACGCCTGCCAAGGATAAGCCTTTTCCAAACAAACCCAACAAGCCGCCCAACAAAATATAGGTTACAATTCTTCCTGCATTGTAAAGTGTTTTTCCGAAAAAATTATTGAAGCGGTTGTCTGCCGAAGGCAACGCCAAAGCAATCGGTCCGCACATGGCTCCGCAATGCAGGCTGCTCACAATTCCGAATATGAAGGCGGTGAATAAAAACATATTTTTCGATGTGCGACTTTACAATATGAGATTTTCGATGGGCTTGTCGCATAGCGAAGCGGTCGAAAATCTAATATTGTAAATCAATTCAAGACTATTGCTTCTTCATTATAATATTCCACTTCATCGGCTTTCCATTGAATTTTGACGCGCCACAAGCCTTTTTCTAATTGGTTTAGGGGTATTTGCTGAACAAATTTTTCATCTGCTTTCACAGGTATCGTGATATCCTGCTTGGCATCGGTAGGGCGATATAAGAGAATTTTTCCGCTGATGTTTTGCAAAACTTCGGGATAGCTGATGTTCAGAATATTTTCTTCCGAAAGCAATTCGATTTGGAGCGGAGTGGAGAGTTTTTTTGAATTGTTGATGTTGTCAATTCTGCTCTGATATTCTATTTCCTGCCGGTAATAATCGGGCGCTACCAAATCGAAATTTTGTTTAACAGCCACACTCACTAATGCCAGCATAAATACCACAAATGATGTGTATAAAATGATAATTCTGTATCCCCAGTTCATGGTTTATGTTTTTAGTTTTTCGATATGCGATTTGCGACAGTTCGATTCTCGACTATGTTTTAATCAATGTTTTTTGTCATTATGAGTTCCTACTGCGTAGAGTAGGAACACGCGAAGTGAAGAATCTAAGTATTGATTCTGCCACACCCAAGCTCTTACGATTAGAAGTTTCGCTTCGCTCAACATGACAAAGAACTGTGTTTTAATTTTCAAACTTCATCAGCCTCATCCCCCTCCCTTTATTCCTACTCATCGCAGTAGGGACAACATTTTCAATTCAAATCCGAAATCAAAAATCTATTTCCCCGGTCCTATAAAAGTTGTTTTCACTTCATCAATCACTTTTCCTTCTTGCAGCACTTTTATGGTGATTTTGTTTTTTCGTTCTGTCAGTTTTTCTTTCGGAATTTCAATCAGCAGCGCGCTGTCGAAAATATTCTGTTTAGGCACTACCTTATCTTGTTTCACCAGTTTTAATGTTCCATCGGCATTTACCAGTTCTAGTTCGAAATGTATGTCGTTCGATGTTTTGTTGGCAACCTGAATGGTGTAGATGTTTACTATATTTCCTTCGGGAGTTTCATTAAAAATTGAGCCGGGTGTGCGCAAAATAGTAGTTTCTATATCGGTTCTGCCTATGAGTGAAAAACCAAACACTCCCAACAGCACTGTCAGCACCACAGAATAAGCAATTATGCGGGGAGTAATTTTAAACGGTGTGCCTTCAGCTATGTTATTAAACGAAGCAAAACGAATCAATCCTCTGGGTCTTTCAATTTTGTCCATTACCTCATCGCAGGCATCAATACAAGCAGTGCAATTAATACATTCTAACTGTGTGCCGTTGCGAATATCAATTCCGGTAGGGCATACCTGCACACACAAAGTGCAATCAATACAATCGCCATGTTGGCGGTTTTCGGCAGCGACATTTTTCTCTAATTTGCCTCGCGGCTCGCCTCTTACATTATCGTAAGCAATAACAATAGAATCGCGGTCTAACAATACACCTTGTAATCTTCCGTAGGGACAAATTACTGTGCAAACCTGTTCGCGGAAAAATGAAAACACAAAATGAAATGCTCCGGTAAATGCTACTAAACTCAGAAATCCTGAAAGGTTTTGTGCGGGCGAATGAGTAACCAAATCGAGCCATGTTTCGCGCCCTACCAAGTATGCCATAAATGTGTTGGCTATGGCAAAGGACACCAAAAAGAAAATCATTTGCTTAGAGGTTTTCTTGAAAATTTTTTCTTTGTTCCAGGGTTGTTGTGCCAGCTTGCGTTGCTGTCCGGCATCGCCTTCAATCCAATATTCTATTTTGCGAAAAACCATTTCCATGAAAATGGTTTGGGGACACACCCAACCGCAAAATAATCTGCCGTAAACAACCGTGAAAAGAATAATGAAAACAAAAAGCGAAAGCATTGCCAACACAAACAGAAAGAAATCCTGAGGCAGAAAAACAATACCGAAAATGACAAACTTACGCTCGAGCACATTGAGCATCATTATCGGGTTTCCGTTGATGTGAATGAAAGGCGCTGAAAACAAAAAAGCCAGCAAGCCCCAACTCATATATGTGCGTGCATTATAAAATCTTCCGCCTTGTTTTTTGGGATATACCCATACCCGTTTGCCCTGCTCGTCTATGGTCGAAACTTTATCTCTGAATGATTCAGGGTTCATTATTTTTCTATTTTCGATTTCGCGATATTCGATATGCGACAGTGAATTGCTTCAGCCGAAAATCGCAAAGCAAAGCGGTCGAAAAGTCGAATATCGTATTTATGCTCCATTATCCTCACTCTCTGCCGGCTTCGCTGCTTCCACATCTTTTTCTTCCACATATAAAGTTCCTTCGGGGGCTTTGCCGTTGGGCGGATTGGTGCCTTGCAAGGTCAGTATATAGCTGGTTATCTGTTGTATTTCAGAAGGCTTCAATTGTGTTTGCCAGGCTATCATGCCTTTTTCGGGAACACCGTATTTAATCACCTTGAAAATATTTTTAACACCTCCACCATGCACCCAATATCCGTCAGTAAGGTTGGGACCTACCGTGCCTTCGCCCGATGCTCCATGACATGCCACACAATTAATGGTGTATAGTTGTTTGCCTCTGTTGATGTCGCTTTCGGCAGTTAACGCCACCACAGTATTTTCGTTCACTTGGTCGGCAGCTTTGGCAAGAAAAGATTCTTTTTGCAACTCGGCTTTTTCCATAGCTATTTCATATTCTTCAATTTGAAGGGGACCTTTTTCCAAAACATGGTAGTAAATCATGTAACCAATTGCCCACGCTGTGGTAATGTAAAACATCCAAACCCACCACGGAGGCAGGCGGTTGTCTAATTCACGAATGCCATCATATTCATGTCCTAAATCAATTTCGCCTTCTTTTTCTATTGGAACGGCTTGTGTGAGCGAGTGCATCAGTTGATTTTCCCATGCCGGTGCTTCTTCGGTTTCTTCTTTCAAATATCCTTTTTCAATAAGCATATCGCGATACATCGCTTTTGCCATATTAAGCAACATAAAGCTGAGCGTCAACACAATCACCACCACCAATGTCAATCCTATAACAATGGTATAGAGCGCCAGAGTAGTTTCGTTTTTATCCATGAAAGTGGGAGCGGCTTCTTGCGCTGCGACTGACAGTGAAATGATACTAAACAGTGCAGTAGTAAAAAATCTGAACGTCATGTTGTTTTTGTTTTTTGAAAACTGGTGTATCATAGTTTAAGGTTTTCGTTGGTTTCCTGAGAATGATTATTTAGAGGAAGTTGTTCTATTTCGGCAATGGTTTTCTTGTCGTAAGTAAGCACCCACAAAATAATGAGCAGAAACACTACAAAAAACAACACGAAAGAAAACAACGGAAACATACTGATGTTTTCTATGGAACGAAGCACGTCTTTATACATGGATTTTTCATTTTAGATTTTCGGTTATTCGATTTTCGACATGTTTTTTTTTTTAATTCTTTCATTCATTTTGACTTCAATCTAACTTATTGAATCATACTCATGGTTCCTTGCCCTTACTCATAGCTTGAATAGTTAACTTTTCAAATTTCAAGCCCGTCAACTAAAGCAGATGGCAATAATTTTTTTTTTTACTTTCTACCTTACAACTTTATAACCTTATAACTTTCAAACTCTAACTTTTTTCTCGCAAGGCAAAGCGGTCGAATATCGCCTATCGTGATTCGACATTACTCTTCTGCATCAATATCTGTCCCCAACCTTTGCAAATAAGCAATCAGCGCAATCATCTCGCGGTCGTATGATATATCTATACGGCTTTTATTTAAACCATCTGCAATAGCGGTTGCTTGTTTTTTCAAATCATCGTTGGCTACGGCATCATAACCTTCTTCATAAGGCACACCGAGTTTCATCATGCCTCTTATTTTGGCTGGGGTTATTTTCAAATCCAATTTGTTTTCTGCCAACCACGGATAAGCCGGCATGATAGAGCCGGGCGACATGCTTTGAGGGTCAATCATGTGATAAAAATGCCAGCTATCGGGCTTGTAAAGTTTAGGTGTGCCGGTGCGCGCCAAATCGGGTCCGGTGCGTTTGGAACCCCATTGGAAAGGATGGTCATAAACAAACTCACCGGCTTTGCTGTATTCGCCATAGCGCTCGGTTTCGCTTCTAAAAGGACGAATCATTTGCGAGTGGCAAGTATAACAACCTTCTCTTACATAAATATCTCTGCCATGTAATTCGAGTGGCGTATAGGGCTTTACCGAAGTGATGGTGGGTATATTCGACTTAATCACATACATCGGAATCATTTCCACCAAGCCGCCAATAAGTATTACAATAGTTGCCCAAAACAACATCTGCATGGGTCGTCTTTCAATCCAACTGTGCCAGTGTCTGTTGCTATGATTCGCTTCGTTGATTTCCTTCGGAAGTGCAGGCGCTTCGGCTGCTTCATTTGCCAGAAAACTTCCCTGTTTGGCTGTTTTAATGAGGTTGTAAATCATGATGATGAAACCGACCAAAAACAGTGCTCCGCCAAACGCACGCATTTTATACATGGGCAAAATCTGCGTAACTGTTTCGAGAAAGTTGGGATATTTCAAAAAGCCATCGGGTGTAAATTCCTTCCACATCAAACTTTGAGCAATACCTGCCCAATACAAAGGAATAGCGTAGAAGATAATTCCCAAGGTTCCAATCCAGAAATGAATATTGGCTAAACGTTTGGAGTACAAATCGGTGCGCCAGATTTTAGGAATGAGCCAATACAATACCGCGAAGGTGAGGAAGCCGTTCCAACCTAATGCGCCAACATGCACGTGAGCTACGGTCCAATCGGTATAGTGCGAAAAGGCATTCACCGATTTAATGGAAAGCATAGGTCCTTCAAAAGTTGCCATACCGTAGGCTGTCAGCGCCACTACAAAAAATTTCAATTCAGGCATCGCCACTACTTTGTCCCATGCGCCACGCAAAGTAAGCAAGCCATTAATCATGCCTCCCCATGATGGGGCAATAAGCATAATTGAAAACACACTTCCGAGCGACTGCGCCCAATCGGGTAATGCAGTATAGAGCAAATGGTGAGGACCCGCCCATATATAAATGAAGATGAGCGCCCAAAAATGTATAATAGAAAGGCGATAAGAATATACAGGACGATTTACAATTTTCGGAATGAAATAATACATCAAACCCAAGTAAGGTGTAGTGAGGAAGAATGCTACAGCATTATGCCCATACCACCATTGTACCAAAGCATCCTGAACACCGGCATACACAGGATAACTTTTCCAGAAACTTACAGGCAATTCGATGGAATTTACCACATGCAACACCGTAACGGTGCACCAGGTAGCAATGTAAAACCAAATGGCTACATACAAATGGCGCTCTCTTCTTTTCAGAATAGTGCCAAACATATTGATGCCGAAAACAATCCAAATTATAGCGATGGCAATGTCAATAGGCCATTCCAATTCGGCATATTCTTTTCCTGAAGTGATGCCTAAGGGCAGGGTAATGGCAGCCGCAAGAATAATGAGTTGCCAACCCCAGAAATGCACCCAACTCAAGGTGTCGTTAAACATGCGCGCTTTGAGCAACCGTTGTAACGAATAATACACACCCATGAAAATTCCGTTGCCCACAAAGGCAAAAATCACCGCGTTGGTATGCAGTGGTCGAATACGACCGAAAGTGAGAAACGAAATCTCAAAATTGAAATAGGGTGCAAACATCTGTATGGCGGCTAACAGCCCCACCAACATGCCGACCAAACCAAACACTACCGTAGCGATAGCAAAAGCGTTTACAATTTTGTTGTCGTAATGAAATTTTTCAACTTGGCTCATTGAGTTCGTTTTTTAGTTTTAGTTGATTTTATTTCTGAATCGAAAAGCATTCTGACGGAAGGTGTGTAATCATCATCCATTTGCCCGCTGCGGACCGCCCAAATGAATGCAGCCAAAAAGCCTACGGCTACCAACATGCTGATAAGAATAAGGACGAATAGTGCGCTCATAGCTTTAAGTGGCGGGTGTAGAGTGGCGAGGGACGATTGTTGCTTGACTTACTCATACACAACTACCTTGATAATATTTTGGGTGAATGTAATTCATATAGATAAAAAACAAGGGGAACTTTTACTTAAAATTTTCCACAACAAAAATATTTTGATATTGAAAGGA
This sequence comes from uncultured Chitinophagaceae bacterium, assembly GCA_964518215.1. GTDB lineage: Bacteria > Bacteroidota > Bacteroidia > Chitinophagales > CAIOSU01 > CAYSGX01. Next base: position 29,206 of record CAZFFP010000009.1, on the reverse strand, counting down.
AGGACATGACATTGGTTAAAGGTAAAGGTGACTTTAATCATCAGAAAATCATTATCTGAATATTTACCCACAATAGTTCTCAACCAACTAATATAATTGCAATTTCCGTTAATATCCCTATCTTCCAAATTGGAAAAACTATCGGATGCGAGCAATTTCTACCTCGAAGAATCCTTTACCGCTCATTTTCATTACCATCTTCATAGATTTTATGGGATTGGGAGTAGCACTTCCCGTTATTGCACCACTCTTTGTAGGTCCCAATACCATTTTATTCGACCATACCACTCCAATGGACGACCGCACCGATATGTATGGTTACCTCTTGGGTTGCTTTTCCATTGCACAGTTTTTAGGCGCGCCACTTTTGGGCGCTTATTCCGACCGCTTGGGCAGAAGGCGGGTGTTGACTTTTGCAAGCATTGTCAATACTTTCAGCTTTCTGATATTTGCCGCAGGTATTTATTATAAAAGCATAGGCTTATTGTTTTTTTCGAGAATTGGTGCCGGATTAATGGGCAGCACGCTGCCCGTAGTGCAATCGGCTTTGGCAGATGTCAGCACTCATGAAAGTAAGGCGCGTAATTTCGGCTTAGTGGGTATTGCCTTCGGAAGCGGATTTTTAGTTGGGGCGCTCATCAGCGGAGTGTTATCCAATCCTGAATATGTGTCGTGGTTTAATTATACCACGCCATTTTTGTTTGTCGCTTTTATGAATTTGCTCAACTATCTGTTTATACTTTTCAAACTGCCCGAAACTTTGAAACAGCGAAATGAACACAGCATTCAGTTTCTTAGTGGACTTCAAAATATTCAGAAAGCATACAATCACCGACAACTGCGGTTATTATTCCTGTCAATATTCGTCATCACTTTCGGGTTCGCATTTTTTCTGCAATTCATACAGGTGTTTCTAATCAGGAAATTCGATTATGCCGAAATGCAGTTGGGTTTGTTTATTGCCTATTTCGCAGTTTGTGTAGCGCTGAGTCAAGGCATTTTTCTTCGAATTGTGAGTCATTTTATAGTGCCCGCAAAAGTTTTGTTGTTTTCAATTCCACTTTTTGCAGTGAGCTATCTGTTGCTTACTGTTCCGCAAAATCATCAATGGCTCTATTTTTTCATTCCTATACTCACTATTTTTCAAGGCTTGACTTATCCTAATATATTAGCCATGCTCTCCAACCATTCTGCCAATAATGTGCAAGGCGAAGTTATCGGCATCAACCAATCTATTCAATCGTTGGCAATGGCTATACCGCCATTGGCGGGTGGTTTTTTAATGAAGCAAAGCCCTAATGCGCCTATGTTGCTCGGTTTCGGTAGCGCCTTTTTAGGTTGGGCGATTTATCTGTTTTATTATTCCAAAAGGCACAAGGTTTATTCTGATGCTTCTGCCTGAGGAAATCTTTTCGGAAACTTTCTATTAAATGAACTGCCTGAACAATACCTTTACAACATGAAACAATTTTTGAGCGTTATTGCTGCCGTCATTTTTATTTTCAGTTCTTGCAAAACCGATGTTGATATTACCGGAGAATGGAAAGAAACTCCGATTATTTACGGGCTGATTAATCCCGATTCTACCAATCATTATTTCAAAATTTACCGGTCGTATCTCGATGAAAAAACCAATGCTTTGGACTTCACTCAAAATGCTGATTCCATTTATTATTCCGATTCCATTATAGTTTATTTAGAAAAAGTCAGCACCGGGCAAAAATTTTACCTTTCAAAAATTGACGGCAATTCGATTGGTATTACAATGGATTCGGGACTTTTTGTGAATAGCCCGAATGTATTGTATGTGGTAAATCATACCATTGATGTGCAATCGCTTTACAGATTTGGTTTTGAAAATCCGGCAACCGGAAAAACCGCGACATCTGAAGCGCGAATGGTGGGCGATTTTCAAATAAATTTTCCCACGCCTTCTTTCAATATAAATTTAAATGCCACCTCTCCATATAATATTCAATGGCGCTCTGCACCCAACAGCAGAACCAACGATGTTTCTGTTGTTTTTCGTTACACAGAATGGCACGTGAGTAACCCTTCAAACGTTTCGAATAAATTTATTGAATTGAAACTTGCCTCCGGTATTGTTTCTAATACTTCTAATGGAGGCGAACAGCTTTCTATACGATTTAATCCTCAGGATTTTTATTTAACACTAAAAAATAGTCTGGAAGTAAATAATGAAATCAGAAGGCTTGCCAATGCGCAACCATTTGAAATAAAATTTTACACCGGAGGAGAAGAGTTGTATAATTTCATCAGAGTAAACCGTGCGCAATCGGGTATTTCATCACTGCAAGTGCTTACGGAATACACCAATATTGAAGGGGGTTTAGGAGTGTTTTCAAGCCGCAAAATAAAAGTGCGCGATGAGCTTGGAATTACCACTGTGTCTTTAGATTCGCTTTCCTGTGGCTCCATTACCCGGGAACTGAATTTTGTCAATTTTCCGTGTAATTAATTTGCGTACTTCAATATTCAATGAATCATGTTTTAATTTCGGCAACAAATACTGCTGAACCACATTGAGCGATTTACTCTCAAAACCTATCGAATATCTCAAAGGCGTGGGTCCTTTGAAAGGCGACTTGTTGAAAAAAGAATTGCAGATTTTTCATACGGGCGATTTGCTGCTGCACTTTCCTTTTCGATACATAGACCGCTCTAAGTTTCACAAAATTGCAGATATCGAATCTGACGAAACCTATATTCAGGTGCGGGGTATTTTCAGAAATTTTCATGAGGTGGGGCAAAACAGAGGCAAGCGGCTCACTGCCATTTTGAGCGATGATACAGGCAATATTGAAGTGGTGTGGTTTCAAGGTGCTTCATGGATAAAAAACAATATCAAGCCCGGAGTGGAATATGTGGTGTTTTGCAAGCCGAGTTATTTCAACAACCGCATCAACTTAGTGCATCCCGAACTCGAAATTGCCACACAGGCTCATTTCGAAAAAACTTCCGGCTTACAACCTATTTATCCCAGCACCGAAAAACTCAAAGCCAAAGGGCTTGACAGCAGAGGTTTTTTGAAATTGCAGCAAACACTTTTTCAGGAATTGAAGCCTGCCGATATACCCGAAATTTTTCCGAAGTATATCATGGAAAAATATCGGTTTCTGAATCGTTACGAAGCCATTGGCAATACGCATTTTCCTAAAGATGAAAACATCTTGCAAAAAGCCCGTGCCCGAATCAAGTTCGAAGAGTTTTTTGTAATTCAGCTGCGAATGCTGTTTCAAAAACAAACCAAAAAAGAATCTTCTTCGGGTTTTGTGTTGCAAAATATCAACAACAAGTTTCAGTATTTCTATGAGCATTGCATTAAACAATATCTTGGCTACGACCTCACGCAAGACCAGAAAGATGTGATTCGCGATATTCGAAAAGATGTGTTGAGCGGCAAACAAATGAACCGCCTATTGCAGGGTGATGTAGGCAGCGGAAAAACTTTAGTTGCCTTGTTATCTATGCTGATGGCAAATGATAACGGTTTGCAGGCTTGCATTATGGCGCCCACCGAAATTTTAGCGCAACAACATTTTGAAACCATCCGCTCCTATATTGCCGACATGCCTTTGAAAGTGGCTTTACTCACCGGTTCGGTAAAAGGAAAAGAACGAAAAATAATTTTAGAACAATTGCTCTTAGGCGAAATAGAAATACTCATTGGCACACATGCGCTGATTGAAAAAAATGTAGAATTTAAAAATCTCGGATTGGTAGTGATAGATGAACAACATCGTTTCGGGGTAGAACAGCGTGCGCGATTGTGGGAAAAAAACAATACCCCTCCGCATGTGTTGGTGATGACTGCCACACCCATTCCGCGCACTTTGGCAATGACGGTTTATGGCGACTTAGATACTTCTGTAATCAAGCAAATGCCTCCCGGAAGAAAACCTATTACCACGCATTGGTTCACCGATTCGAGCCGTCTGCGAATTTTTCAACTCATGCGCGATGAAATTGCCAAAGGCAGACAAGTATATATAGTGTATCCATTAATTGAAGAATCTGAAACCTTAGACTACAAAGATTTGATGGATGGATATGAAAGCATTTCGAGAGCGTTTCCGCTTCCCCAATATCGTGTGTCGGCAGTGCATGGCAGAATGAAACCCGATGCGAAAGAATATGAAATGCAGCGCTTTGTGAAAGGCGAAACACATATCATGATAGCTACTACGGTAATTGAAGTGGGCGTGAATGTTCCGAACGCTTCGATGATTGTGATTGAAAGCGCGGAGCGTTTCGGTTTATCGCAATTGCACCAGTTGCGCGGGCGTGTGGGCAGAGGTGAACATGCTTCGTCTTGTTTGCTCGTTACCGGAAATAAATTGAGCACAGAAGCCAAACAGCGCATGAAAACGTTGGTGGCGACTACCGATGGTTTTGAAATTGCCGAAGTGGATTTAAAAATGCGCGGACCCGGAGATATAGAAGGCACACAACAAAGCGGTATTTTAAATCTTCGTTTGGCAGATATATCGAAAGACCAGAAAATTTTGCAGGAAGCCCGCATCACAGCACAGGAAATTTTAGAGCAAGACCCTCATTTACAACAGCCCGATAATTTCAAAATCAAACAACACATGCTCGAAGTGAAAAAAGAAACCAAGAAGTGGAGTAAGATTTCATGATGAATACCTCAAAGCTATCCTAGCTCAGCAATCCGCTGCGGAATATCATCTCGGGTTTCTAACAACGATTCGCCTGTAAGGTATTCATCTATATTTCGGGCGCATTCTCTGCCTTCTGAAATTGCCCATACCACCAGCGACTGCCCTCTGCGCATGTCGCCACAGGCAAATACTTTTTTGCGGGATGTTTGATAGTTGTTATTGCCGGTTTTTACATTGCTGCGGGCATCCAATTCCAAATCGAGTTGTTGGAGTATTCCTTCTTTTTCAGGATGCAAAAATCCCATAGCAAACAATGCCAGTTCGCAAGGAATTTCCCGCTCACTTCCGGGCACTTCGGTAAAATTTTTCAACGAGCCGTTCGGGTTTTTTGTCCATTCCACATCAGCCACCTTGAGCGCTTTCAGGTTTCCTTTTTCATCGCCAATAAATGCCTTTGTTGTAATCGCCCAATGGCGCTCACAGCCTTCTTCGTGCGAACTGGAAGTGCGCATCAACATGGGGTAATTGGGCCAGGGCATTTGTTGATTGCGCTCTTTGGGCGGCTGAGGAAGTATTTCAAACTGCGTAACCGATGTCGCATCCTGACGATTCGATGTGCCTACACAATCGGAACCGGTGTCTCCACCGCCAATCACTACTACATTTTTTCCGGTGGCGGTTATGGGTGTTTCAGAAAAAGAAATATCGCTCACGCGCTTGTTTTGCTGCTTGAGAAAATCCATAGCGAAATGAACGCCATTGAGGTTTCTGCCCGGCACATCGAGGTCGCGGGGAACGGTGCTGCCAATGGCAAGCGCAATGGCATCATATTCTTTCTGCAAATCTTTGATGCTGATATTTTTTCCTACATGTGCATTACAATGAAATTCCACGCCTTCTTCTTCGAGCAAATTTATTCTTCGCTCTACCACCCATTTTTCTAATTTAAAATCGGGAATGCCATAGCGCAACAAGCCGCCCGGTTTATCATCGCGCTCGAAAACGGCAACCGAATGTCCGGCATAGTTGAGTTGTGCAGCAACCGCCAATCCGGCAGGACCGGAACCGATCACTGCCACTTTTTTTCCGGTGCGCACGCGGGGAATGAAAGGTTTCACAAAACCTTTTTCAAAAGCGATTTCTATGATGTGCTTTTCTATTTCTTCAATGGCAACTGCGGGCTTATTGATGCCCAAAACGCAGGCTTCTTCACAAGGGGCAGGGCAAATTCGTCCGGTGAACTCAGGAAAATTATTGGTGCTTGCGAGAATATGGTAAGCATCTTCCCAACGCTCCTTATACACGGCATCGTTAAATTCTGGAATGAAATTTCCCAGCGGGCATCCGTTATGACAAAACGGAATGCCGCAATTCATGCAGCGTGCCGATTGTTGATTTAATTGTTCAGGAGCGTATCTGTTAACAAACTCTTTGTAATTTTTCACGCGCTCCGCAACCGGTTCTTTGCCGGGCAGTTGTCTGTTGTATTCTTTAAATCCTGTTGGTTTACCCATTTTTTCGATTTGCGTTTTTTTATCCCTACTCTCCGCAGTAGGGACGATTTGCGATATTCGACTGTTCGATTTTCGACAATCCAATTTTTGATGTTTACTAAGTTATAATCATTGCTTTTTGTCATGTTAAATGAAGCGAAACATCTAAGTATGAATTCAGGGTGTTTTTGATTCAAGACTCAGATTCTTCATATCGTCAATCTAACTTGTAAATATAAGCCTCATCCCCCAACCCCTTCTCCCAAGGAGAAGGGGAGTAACTCGCCCAAACTTTCTTAATTAAATCATCAATCAAACTTCTAAATTCTAACTTCTCACTTCTAAAATCTAACATCCTATTTCTAAACTCAAACTTCCATACATTCAGGCTTCAGAAATCAGCCCTCAGAATTCAGCCTTCCATTCTTACTTCATAACTATCATCCCCCTGCCCCCTATCGCTCTCCCGCAAATCTACCCGCAAGGGGGACTTTTCACATTCCCTATTATTCAAATTTCACTTCTGAAAATCTGCTTTCTAATATCTATCTTTTCAACTTTATAACCATATAACTTTCCAACTTCAACTCCCTGTCGAAAATCGAATATCGCAAAGTCGAAAATCGCCTAAACAACTTTCGCTTTTTCTTTCTTCACACTCAACACGGCTTTGTAATCTTTCGGAAAAACTTTGATGAAGTGTTTCATTTGTTCATCGAAATCTTTCAGAATGAGATTGGCTACCGAACTGCCGGTATAGTTGAAATGATTTTGCAAAAGCCTTTTCATCAACAACATATCATCTTCATCGGGGCTTTCGAGCCAAACCATTTCGGTGTTGCACATTTTTTTGAAAGTCTGCTTGCTGTCGTAAATAAAAGCAAAACCACCGCTCATACCTGCCGCGAAGTTTTTGCCCGTTTCGCCCAAAATAAGAGCCGTGCCACCGGTCATGTATTCGCAGCCGTGGTCGCCCACGCCTTCCACTACGGTTACCGCGCCTGAATTGCGCACACAGAATCTTTCGCCCGCTTTACCTCTGATGTATGCCTCGCCCGAAGTGGCTCCGTAAAACGACACATTACCAATGATGATGTTTTGCTCCGGCACAAAACCCGCTTTCCTGTCGGGGTAAATAATGAGTTTAGCGCCCGACAAACCTTTGCCGAAATAATCGTTGGCATCGCCTTCTATTTCGAGCGTTAAACCATTAGCGGCAAACACCCCGAAACTTTGTCCGGCAGAGCCGGTAAATTTCAGATGAATGGTATCATCGGGCAACCCTGCTTTGCGATATTTTTTGGTGATTTCGTTGGAAAGAATTGCGCCTACGGCACGGTCAGTATTTTTGATGGAAAATTCGGCATTTAATTTTTTGCCTTCGGATAAAGCAGGCTCCGCGATTTTCAATAAAGAAAAATCCAACGCGCCCGTTAAGCCGTGGTCTTGAGTTTCCTGTTTATACAAAGGCGTATTTTCTGAGTCGGGCGATTTGTATAAAATAGCGGAAAGGTTCACTTTTTTTTGTTTGCGATGCGTAATATTATCGCGCATGGTTAAACAATCCGACTGCCCTATCATTTCATTCACTGTTCGGAAACCTAACTCAGCCATGATTTCGCGCAGTTCCTGAGTAATGAATTTGAAAAGGTTGATGATATGCTCGGGCTGACCGGTAAACATTTTTCTCAGTTCAGGGTCTTGTGTGGCAACGCCCACAGGGCAGGTATTCAAATGACATTTGCGCATCATGATGCAACCTTCGGCAACCAGCGCAGCGGTGGCAACGCCCCATTCTTCCGCGCCTAACAAAGTTGCAATGGCAATATCGCGCCCGCTTTTCATTTGTCCATCGGCTTGTAAAATCACTCTGCCGCGCAAACGGTTTCTCACCAAAGTCTGATGCGTTTCCGCCAAGCCTAATTCCCAGGGCAAGCCCGCATGACGAATAGAACTGATGGGCGATGCACCCGTGCCTCCATCGTAGCCCGAAATCAAAATAGCATCGGCTTTGGCTTTGGCAACTCCGGCAGCAATAGTGCCCACGCCCGATTTTGAAACCAATTTCACACTGATGTTGGCTGAGCGGTTGGCATTTTTCAAATCGAAAATCAACTGTGCCAAATCTTCAATGGAATAAATATCGTGATGCGGTGGCGGTGAAATTAAACCCACGCCCGGAGTAGAGTGGCGCACTCTTCCAATCCATTCATCCACTTTGAAACCCGGCAACTGTCCACCTTCGCCCGGCTTCGCGCCCTGACTCATTTTTATTTGCAGTTCATCGGCTTCGCTCAAATACAAACTCGTTACACCAAACCTTCCCGAAGCAATTTGCTTGATGGACGAGCGCATGGAATCGCCATTGGGCATCGGCTCGTAGCGCGCTTCGTCTTCACCGCCTTCTCCTGTATTACTTTTGCCGCCAATGCGGTTCATGGCAACGGCAAGCGTAGTGTGCGCTTCCCACGAAATAGAACCAAACGACATGGCTCCTGTGGCAAACCTTTTATAAATATTTTCAGCAGACTCTACTTCTTCGAGCGGAATAGATTTTCTATTCTTTTTAAAATCGAAAAGACTCCGCAACGTGCAGGCTTTTTCTTCCTGATGATTAATAAGGTTGGAATATTTTTTAAATACTGAATAATCATCGGTGCGCACTGAATGTTGCAGCAAATGAATCGTTTGCGGATTGAACAAATGAAACTCTCCTTTCCGATTCCACTTATACACGCCACCGGCATTGAGACGGCTGCCGGGTAATTCTTTTTTGCTGAAAGCGAAACGATGATGTGTTAAAACTTCTTCGGCAATATCATCTAAATCCAAACCTTCAATACGTGAAGTGGCTCCTGTGAAATAGCGCTCTACCACCTGACTGCTCAACCCGATAATTTCAAAAATCTGCGCACCCTGATATGATTGAATGGTGGAAATGCCCATTTTGGAAAGCACTTTGAGCAATCCGGTATTGACCGCTTCGATATAATTGAGGCGCAATTGCTGCACCGCCATTTCCGATTGCAACGCACCGGTTTCTTTCATGATACGCACGGTTGACAGTGCCAGATATGGATTCACGGCAGTAGCGCCAAACGCAATCAAGCAGGCAAAATGATGCACTTCCCACACATCGCCCGCTTCAATTATTAAACCCACTTTGCCTCTGTAACCTTTGCGAATGAGGTGATGATGCACTGCCGAAGTTGCCAATAATGAAGGAATGGGTGCATGTTCCGAATCAATGGCGCGGTCGGAAATAATAAGCACTTCAAAACCATCTTCCACTGCGTCCACCGCATAGCGGCACAGGCGGTCGAGACCTTTTTTGAGCGAACCGGGCTTGCCATCGGCTTTGAAATAACTCTGTAAAGTTTTCGACTGAAACAAGCCGGTGTCAATACTTCTGATGCGCTCCAAATCGAAATGATTAATTACCGGAGCGGGCAATACTACCGTGTGACAATTGATGGAGTCTTCTGTGAGTATATTGCCATGATTGCCCACAAACGAAGAAAGCGACATGACGTTTCGTTCGCGAATGGGGTCAATAGGCGGATTGGTTACCTGTGCAAAAAGTTGTTTGAAATAATTGCATAAATGCTGAGGCTTGTTGCTGAGAACCGCCAATGGCGCATCGGTCCCCATAGAGCCGATGGGTTCTTTCGAATCTAAAGCCATCGGGGCAATGATGGTTTCCAAATCTTCGGTGGTGTAGCCGAAAACTTTTTGGTATTTCAACACCTGCTCCGGTTCGAGATGCGTGAACATGACGCGGGGCGCAGGCAAATCTTCCAAGGTAATTTTATGTTGAGAGAGCCATTCGCCATAAGGCTTTTGAGAACATATTTTTTTCTTCAATTCATCATCGCTCACTACTCTGCCTTCTTCAATGTCAACAATAAACATCTTTCCGGGCTGTAGTCTTCCTTTCTCAATCACAATTTCGGCTGGCACGGGCAGCACTCCCGATTCGGATGCCATAATGACACGGTGGTCATTAGTGATGCAGTAGCGACTGGGGCGCAATCCGTTGCGGTCGAGTGTAGCGCCAATAATTTTTCCATCGGTAAAAGAAATAGAAGCCGGACCATCCCACGGCTCCATAAACGATGCGTGAAATTCATAAAACGCTTTGCGCTCGGCATCCATCATATCGTCATTGTCCCACGCTTCGGGAATGAGCATCATCATGACATGCGGCAACGACCTTCCGCAGAATGTGAGCAATTCAATCATATTATCCAGACTCGCGGAATCTGACTGAGCGCCCGGAATTACGGGTAACAAAAGGTCTAATTCTTCTTTGGTAAAATAAGGAGTAACGAAACTGTATTCACTGGTTTTGAGCCAATTGATATTTCCCTGAATGGTATTGATTTCGCCATTGTGCGCAATAAACCTGAACGGCTGTGCCAAACGCCAGGAAGGAAAGGTGTTGGTAGCAAAGCGCGAATGAATCAGCCCGAAAGCCGATACCACACGCTTATCGTTGAGGTCTTTAAAATAAGTGCGCACCTGATGGCTGGTGAGCTGCCCTTTGTAAACAATAGTTTTGCTCGATAATGATGCGATGTAAAAACCGACCGAATCTTTTTTCACGGTGCTGTAAACCGTATGTGTGGCAAAATTGCGCAGCACATAAAGTTTGCGTTCAAAATCGTCCTGTTCGGTAATATTATCGGGGCAGGCAACAAACACCTGTTCCATATCAGGCTCCACCGAAAGGGCAGTTTCGCCAATGCCGCTAGTGTTCACCGGCACTTTTCTGAAACCCAAAATATCCAAGCCCAACTTTTCGGCAGCGCGCAATAAAATTTCGCGCGATTGCTCCTGAATGTTTTTATCTTTTGAAAAGAACACTACTCCCACACCATACTTGCCCGAAGCAGGCAAAATGAAACCCAATTTGGAACATTCCTGAAACAAAAATTCGTGAGGAATCTGAATCAGAATGCCCGCGCCATCGCCTGTGTTTTCTTCGCATCCGCAGGCTCCCCGATGCTCCATGTTTTCGAGAATGGTGAGCGCATCGCTGATACTCGAATGTGTTTTTTTTCCTTTCAGATTGGCTATAAAACCGATGCCGCACGAGTCTTTTTCAAATGCTTCGTTGTAGAGTCCTTGTGTTGGTTGTGTAGTGCTTTCTGTCATTTATTTTTCGGGGGGTATTTGTTTTTGATTTAGTGAAGCGAAAAACAGGAATACTCTGAAGGTTATTAAGGCTGAAAATTTTTAATGTTGAAAGGAAACAAATCCGTGTAACATCAAAATCAACCTTATAGCCCGCTACTGCAATTTATTCACAGCACTAATAAATCAAGAAAAAATTGGTGGTTGGTTGTGAAACATCATCAGAATTACATGAATGTAAGCCCGAATATGTTGTTGTAATAATAAGGAATGATAGCGAAAATGAGAAGTATTCAAATAAATAAAATTGAAATGGCGCTTTTACAACACTTTGCTTTTATCGGCTAACAGATACAACACTGCCATGCGAATAGCCACTCCATTTTCCACTTGCTGCAGAATGATAGACTGGTCTGAATCGGCTGCATCGGACGAAAGTTCCACGCCACGATTAATCGGTCCGGGGTGCATCACCACGATTTTCTTTTTCAGACTGTCTAAAGTTTTTTTGTTGATACCGAAATAGCGCGAGTATTCTCTGAGCGAAGGAAAATATTTGATGTTTTGCCTTTCCAACTGAATGCGTAACACGTTTGCCACATCGCACCATTCCAATGCTTCCTGCACGTTGTAGGTAACTTTCACGCCCAGCGATTCCTGATGTTTAGGGATGAGTGTGGGCGGTCCTGCCAGCATCACTTCCGCGCCTAATTTTTTCAGGCAAAAAATATTGGAAAGCGCAACGCGCGAATGGGTAATGTCTCCGATAATGGCAACTTTGGTTCCTTTGAAACTTTCTTTACCCAATTTTTCGCGAATGGAATAAGCATCTAACAAAGCTTGTGTAGGGTGCTCATGAGTGCCATCGCCCGCGTTGATAATTTGCGCATCAATATTTTTCGAGAGAAACACACAAGCACCGGGACTGGAATGGCGCATCACCACCATATCCACTTTCATGGCTAAAATGTTTTTCACTGTATCCACTAATGTTTCGCCTTTTTTCACCGAAGAGCCGGAGGCGGAAAAATTAACGGTATCTGCCGAAAGGCGTTTTTCTGCCAATTCAAACGAAATGCGGGTGCGGGTGGAGTTTTCAAAAAAAATATTGGCAATGGTGATGTCGCGGAGCGAAGGCACTTTTTTAATGGGACGGTTGAGAATGTCCTTGAAATTATCGGCAGTTTTAAAAATGAGTTCAATATCTTCCTTGGTGAGCGATTTGATGCCTAACAAATGATTGACACTGAGTGAACTCATTTCTTTTCTTCGTTTGTGGTGAAAATCCATACTTTATCTGCGCCATCGGTTTCCTGCCACTCCACTTTCACTTTTTCGGTTTCGATGGAATCAATGGTTTTTCCTACATAATCGGGTTGAATGGGCAATTCGCGCGTGAATCTGCGGTCTATCAAAGTGAGCAGTTCGACATGTGCCGGTCTGCCGAAATCCAGAAGCGCGTCCATAGCCGAGCGGATGGTTCTGCCGGTAAACAGCACATCGTCCACCAGCACCACATTTTTTCCTTCAATGGAAAATTCGATGTCGGTGGCGTTGGGCGTGAGCGGTTTTTCGTGTCTGCGAAAATCATCGCGATAAAAGGTAATGTCTAATATTCCGCAGTCGAAAACCAACTTAGAATTGATGGCTCTGAGGCGCTCGGCTATTCTGTCGGACAAATAAATGCCACGGGGCTGAATGCCAATGATGGAGGTGTTTGAAAAATCGCGATGGTTTTCGATTAACTGGTAACAAAGCCTTTCGATGGTGAGTGCAAATTTCTGACTGTCGAGAATGACGCGAGGCTTCATGAAACGATGGTTGGGCAAATATAACAAAACAAGCGGGGATTCAAATTCGGTTGGCGATAATTGGCTTCATCCCTTATACCGCTACCTCAACTTTTATTGTTTTTAATTCGCAACAACAAAGACAAAAGTCGAAAGCGTTGAAAAGTATAGCAAAGGCTGCGCCACTGGTTTTTTTTCTATGGAACCGTCTCCATTCCTGCAAATTTGAACTCTCCATTCACTTTCTTGAAAGAAATTCCAAATTGTCCACCTTCATGTCCTGGAGCAAGTTCGTCTTGTTGGTAAATAGTGAAGAAAATTGAAATGTCCGCTCCAACATTATTTTCTCTTATAAACATGATTTCCTTTGACTTTGTAGCTCGAATAAATTTGTCAGACCGTTTTATTTTGTTCAAATGATTGTCAAAGAATTCTTTTCTGTCAAGAATAGACCATTCTTCATCAGAAACAGGCAGGTGAAAACAAATTATGCAATAAATTTTTTGTGTCGATATTTTTTCAAAGTCTGTGAAGTCTGGATTTTCGAACAAGTCAAAAAGGATGTTAACTTTATTCACAATTTCCAGACTGTCTTTTTGGTCAATAGTTTGTCCCCATAAAGTCAGAGTCCATAGCAGTAAAATTGGGAATATCACTGAATACTTTTTCATATTGTTGCAAACATCAGGCTGTGAAAATATCCCTCATCTAACAGTTCAAAAATAGTATAACTAAAAGAAGAAACTTCATACATTCATATCAAACTTTGAGGTATGAATTATATCCGACCGGTCAAGCGCCATTTGGCTGAACTATGATTTGTATGATTAGTGTGATTGTTTTTAAAAAAAGATAACGACAAATAGTGATTCATTTCAATCAAAGCAATGGCGCGCGAGCCGGCAAATGGCAGGCGGAGCTTTTGCCATTTGCGCTTTTCTTTGTTTCGTTTCTTCTGTAAAAAGAAATGAAAGCATGAAAAAAACATTATTAGGTTAAAGTACATGAATGCATCGGCACACTATACGCATGACCAAAACATTCCTCGCAAAGACGATGGATTGAAAGTTGCGTCATTTGAAAAAAAAGACACTCTAAAAAACGAAATAAGTAAAACAGTGAAGCAGTTCGAATAACAGTTTAATTAAACATCACCTCTACTCTAAATTCATCAGGATTTAAAAACCTGATTTCTTGTTTGCCCGACACAGAGTATTGCACCCCTTTTTCATATTTTAAATGTTGTTCGGAATAATAGAGCGTGTTTTTGGCAAAAAGGCTTACAGATATTTTTTGAGGGTTTTGAGTGGCTTCGTCATACTCTATTTCCAAAAAACGGGTTTTCAAATTTTCGTCTAAAGCTTTATAGGTAATTTTTACAGGCAAATAGAATGCTGAAAAAACAGTATCCACATCATATTTCCCTAAAAATGCAGCCTTGTTAATGTCGGCTTCTGCAAAAGTCATCAATTCTTTTTCCCAATCATCAATATACATTTCGGCAGTTTCGCGCTTTCCATTCAACAAAACTGCTTTATGAATTTTCGGATTCGTTTGTTTCAAACTTTTGGTTTCCTGCTCGAAAAACACTTTCAGGTCGAAATATTGAATTCCAACGGCACTTACCTCAGTAGGGTTATGGCACGAACAAAAACCCGAAAGTAATATCCACAACAACGCAACGTTGAGTATATTTGATGAAAATAGTTGTTTCAACACAGCGCCAAAGATAATGAGTTGGAGACTGTTTCAGATTTGTCTAACTTCATTTTCGGTTATTGGCACACTTTTAGACCAACCACAGTTATGAAAAACACTTTCACACCATTGTTCATCATGCTTTTCTTATCTGTTCAGGCGTTTACGCTCGGAGCCGGAACCCTTGAAGATATTGCAGCCGCTTTGCAGGTAGGCAATGCCCGCGAGTTGGCAAAACATTTCGACAGCAATGTGGACATTACCGTTTACAACAAAGAAGAAATGTATAGCAAAACTCAGGCAGAAATGGTTATTAAAGACTTTTTTAGCAAACATTCGCCTGTTTCTTTCAAAGTAATTCACAAAGGCGCTTCGAGTCAAGGCTCTGAATATGCCATTGGAACTTTGGTTACTTCTTCGGGTTCGTTCCGCACCTATATCTATATTAAACAGAAAGGCTCGGCTTATCTGGTTCAGGAAATCCGTTTTGAAAAAGATTAAGTGCTGCCGCCTTGACACTCAACGAATTTCTTATCCATGCCATTAATGAAGATGTCGGCTCTGGCGACCATACTTCGTTAGCCTGTATTCCTGCCGATGCTCAAAGCAAAGCGATTTTGAAAGTGAAAGCCGATGGCATTCTTGCAGGAGTGGAAGAAGCCTTGGAAGTGTTTCGCTTAGTAGATGCTCACCTTGAAACTGAAATTTATTTGAAAGACGGAAGTCCGGTTAAAGTAGGCGATACGGCTTTTACCCTTTCGGGCAGTTCACAATCCATACTGAAAGCTGAACGGTTGGCATTGAATATTATGCAACGCATGAGCGGCATTGCCACGCTCACCAACAAATATGTGAAAGCGGTGGAAGGCTTCAGCGCTAAAATTTTAGACACCAGAAAAACCACGCCCAATTTCAGATATTTTGAAAAAAAAGCCGTTCGGTTGGGTGGAGGCGAAAACCACCGCTTTGCGCTGTATGATATGCTCATGATAAAAGACAATCACATCAGCTATGCGGGCGGCATTGAACAGGCAATATTGCGAGCTAATGATTATCTAAAAGTAAAATCGTTAGACCTTAAGATTGAAATTGAAGCCGGTAATCTGAATCAGGTGGCAGAAATTTTAAAGGTCGGAAAGGTGCATCGAATCATGCTCGATAATTTTTCTTTGGAACATATAAATGAAGCGGTGAAACTGATAGCTCGGAAATTTGAAACCGAAGTTTCGGGTGGGGTTACTTTAGAAACGGTTCGTGATTATGCCGCCACCGGAGTAGATTATATTTCGGTAGGCGCACTTACACACTCTTACAAAAGTTTAGATTTAAGTTTGAAAGCAGTTTGATTATGGGCAATAAAAACAAAAACAAATCGGGCATTGTATATTCTACCAATCCCGATTTTCAATATCAATATGAGCAGGAAGAAGCTCAGGAAACCCTGCCCCCTTCCAAACAAAACCTTTTTGTTTTTTTAGATACGCATCAAAGAAAAGGAAAAGCCGTAACCATCATTGACCGTTTTGTCGGGACACCTGAAGATTTGGAAACGCTCTCAAAAACGCTGAAAACCAAATGCGGCACCGGAGGCAGTGTGAAAGACGGGCAAATTATTCTTCAAGGCGATTTCAGGCAAAAAGCGAGTGATTTGCTAACACAACTCGGTTACAGGCATAAATCGAGATAAACTTCAATAATTGGAAGGTTAAGAAACCAAGTCAGGAACCTGAATTTTGTGCAACCAACCATGACGGTCTTCTGCTGTTCCGTAGCGAATAGCTTCCAGTTCTTCTTTCAGGCTATAACAAATGCGGTTCTTATTATCGGGAATTTCAAATTGCTTTCCTTTATACCCCATCAAACCAATGGGCGCAACAGTAGCAGCCGTTCCTGCGCCAAAGGCATCATGGAGGGTGCCTTTTTCATGATGCTCAAAAATTTCATCAATGCTGATTCTTCTCTCTTCAACGGTAATCCCTCTGTCGCGAAGCAATTGAATCAAGCTATCGCGGGTAACTCCATCCAATATGGTTCCTTCATCCAAAGTAGGGGTGGCTAAAATATCGCCAAATTGGAAAAACACATTCATGGTGCCAATTTCCTGCACCCATTTGAATTCTACAACATCGGTCCATAAAATCTGGTCGTAGCCTGCATCGCGGGCTAATTTCACCGGATACATAGTGGCGGCATAGTTACCGGCAGCTTTTGCTTGTCCTACCCCACCCTTTGCCGCACGAACATATTGGTCGGTAATCAATACTTTCACTGGAGAACTGTAATAGGTTGAAACGGGGCAGGTGAAAATGATAAATCTGAACCTGTCGCCCGGCTTGATGCCTACATATTCATCGGTGGCATACATGACAGGTCTGATATATAACGAGCCGCCCTCTGTTTTCGGAACCCATTTATAATCTAAGGCAAGCAACGAATCCAAAGCATTTGTAAATAATTCTTTAGGAATTTCAGCCATTGCCATTCTGAAAGCCGATTTATTCAAGCGTTCTATATTCTTATCCGGTCGGAAAACCTGAATATTGCCATCGGTAGTATAAAAAGCTTTGAGCCCTTCAAAAATTGCCTGACCATAATGTAGCGCAAAAGTAGCCGGATGCATTTCCAGATTTCCAAAAGGAACAATTCTCGCATCATGCCATTCGCCATCATAATAATCTGCAACAAACATGTGGTCGGAAAAAATTTTGCCGAAAGGGATATTGCTAAAGTCTGTCTCTGCCAGTCTTGAATGATTCGTTTTCTCTATTGAAATTTCATAACTCATAACTCATTTCTTTTTGTTCGTCTATTCCTTATCGGTTTTAAAAATAATCATAACTTCGGTTTCGCACCCGTATTTTTGCACACTAAATTGGAAATTTAACATGGAATCAGTTGATATTCAAGCTATTAATTTAATATTTAAAAATGAAGAGTTATATGACATTAAAGATGTTTGTGCGCCTTTGCCTCTCACAGATACTGAAAAACACTTAAATTATCCTCTGTGTGTGCTCTGTTTTTCTTCCGAAAACAACGAGCTTCAGGAAAGTGAAAAACAACAATTAGAACGCATTCTCAAATACCTCCATTTCAACTTTAACAATACCCCGGTATTTGTTTGCAGCGATGAAAAGCCTTACAAATACTCAGAAATTATAGCCGCTTGCCCCTGCGAAAAACTGATTGTTTTTGGTGGCACCCGAAACTCATTGGGGCTTCATTTGGATTTAAAAAGAAATACCATAACCGCGTTGGGAGCTACAACGTTTTTTGTAAGTTTTAGATTGTCTGAAATTGAAAGCGATGATGCCAAAAAGAAAGCATTTAGAATTGCGCTCGACCAATTGTTTCAACCAAACAACCATTGATGAAACTGATTTTCGCCACACAAAACCCTAATAAGGTTAAAGAAATTTCAAAAATGCTGCCCCCGCAATTGAAAATAGTTTCGCTGAACGAATTGAATTTTTTGCAGGAACTGGAAGAAACGCAATCCACATTAGAAGGAAATGCCCTTCAAAAAGCCCGATATGTTTTTGAGCAGTTTTCGCAAAACTGCTTTGCAGAAGACACCGGACTGGAAGTTGGAGCCCTGAATGGTGAGCCGGGTGTGTTTTCGGCACGATATGCAGGGGAGCAAAAAAACATGTCGGACAATATTTCGCTTCTTTTAAAAAATTTAGAAAATGAAGCGGACCGAAAAGCCCGATTCAGAACCGTGATTGCACTGATTCTGGATGGGAAAGAATATCTTTTTGAAGGAATAGTGAGCGGAAAAATTATTGATGAACTGCGCGGCAGCAGTGGTTTCGGTTACGACCCGGTATTTGTTCCCGATGGCTGCGAAAAAACATTTGCACAATTTACATTCGAAGAAAAAAACAGTGTGAGTCATCGTGCCAGAGCATTTGAAAAAATGAAAAGCTTTCTGGCAGAAACTGTTGCTGTTAAAAAAAAACCAGCCATACACCAACATAATGAATGAGCAACCCTATCTGAGTATTGTTGTTTGCGGGCGCAATGATAATTATGGCGGTGATTTTATTCAGCGGCTTCAAAATTCACTTCATTGGAATATCCGATTGCTCGAAAAGTATCGGGTAAAAACCGAAATAGTTATCGTTAACTGGAATCCCGTCAGCGATAATCCAACCTTGCAATCAAGTCTTTCGTTTGCCGATTCGCGGAAATATGTTTCCATAAAAATTATTGATATCCCCTCAGAAATTCATGCGCAATATATTGATGAACAGGTCAGAAAAACCGTTCCGATATTTGAATTTATTGCGAAAAATTATGGCATTAGGCGGGCTTCGGGCAGTTATATTTTATCTACCAATGCTGATATTTTATTGAGCAAAAGTATTGTGAAATTCATTTCAGAAAACAAACCCGACCAACATCATTTTTATCGAGCCAACAGAGTGGATTTTACAGGAAACATTTTAGATTGGAGCGAAAAGGATATTTTCTCCAAAGCAATAATGATAAGTCTTAAAGCATACAAATACCGGCTGAACAACAGTTTAAATAAAAAGTATCAATACCGTTTGCTGCTCCTTTGGAATATGCTGAAAGTGAAATGGCAACTAATGAAATTTCGACTGCATAAAACTTTTCCGAAAGCAGGTTTGCATGTAGTTTTTGAGAATGCGGAATTTTATACCCACTGCACCAATAGTGGCGATTTTTTGCTCCTGCACAAAAAAAACTGGCTCGAATTAAAAGGCTATCCTGAACACACTTTTATTGCTACACATACCGATGCATTGTTTAATGTAATGTGTTATGTGCGTTGGAAAGAAGTGGTGTTCGGCACTCCGGTTTTTCATCAGGAACACGACCGAAGATTTACACATGCAGCCATCGAGCACGATACTGAAATGAAAAATATTTATCGAATTTTTCAAAATGATGCGCAAAAAATTTTAGCAGGACAACCCGTCTCTTTAATGAATGACGATGAATGGGGAACAAGATTTCAGTTGGAACATTTAATTCGCGAACATGTCTTCTGAAAATATTTTTTTGAGTATAGTAGTTGCCGCGCGCAACGATGACTACGGAGGCGATTTTTTGAAACGCCTACAAAATTTTATTTCATGGAACACCTCGCTTTTAGAACAAAATAAAATAGGCACAGAAATTATTATTGTTAACTGGAATCCTGTTGCAGAAAATACCGGGTTGGAACAGGCGCTGAAATTTCCCGAAAACCGAACTTTTGTTCATTACAGAATCATTCATGTGCCTGCCGAAATACATCAAAATTTTGTTGATGAATCGGTTCGTAAAACAGTGCCTTTGTTTGAATATTTAGCGAAGAACACGGGCATCAGGCGCGCCAAAGGCGAATTTGTTTTATGTATGAACCCCGATATTTTATTAGCGCCCGAAATATTCACCGATTTCAGAAATTATCTTTCCGAAAAATTTTATTACCGTGCCGACAGGCTCGATTACAGTAGCGAAACAAACACGATAGAAAGCATTCACCAATCGGGATTCAAGTTGTTTCTGAAAGGATTTATTATTCCTTTAGAAAATTTCACCTTAGAAAAATTCAAAATCCTTCAGAAAAAATATTTACAAATAGCCCTTTGGAGAAAATATTCTATCAAAACCAAGTTCTTTTCAGACCATACATTCAAATGGAATTACTATTCGCACAATGCCGAATATTATTTTCACTGCAATGTGAGTGGCGATTTCATGCTGATGCATCGAAACAAATGGCACGAGTTGAAAGGCTATAAAGAAACATCATACCTGTCGCTGCATACCGATGCGCTGATGGTGATTCAGGCTGCCATGTCGGGTTTGAAAGAAAAAATATTTTCTGTGCCGGTGTATCATCAGGCGCACGACAGAAGGTATGATGCCGTGATGGAAAATCCGGTGTATAGAGAAACATATCTTACCTTTCAAAAAGAAGCGCAACAAATGCTTTCTAAAAAAAAGCCTTTCATTTATAACACAGACCTTTGGGGATTAGCTAAATTTGAGCTTCCCGAATCGATTATCAGATAACACAACATGCAATTTTATTTAAGCATCATTGCTACTAGCAGAAACGACAACCACGGAGGCGATCTGAATGAAAGAACCGGAGCATTTCTTAAAAGCGTTTATCATCAGGCAAAACAATGGAATTTACCCGTAGAACTGATTATGGTAGAGTGGAATCCACCGGAAGGTAAGCCCCATTTGCATGAAGTTTTACCTCCTCCCCCTCCGGAAACACCTGTAGTTGTTAGATATATCACGGTTTCAAAAGAAATTCATAACAAATACAAAAACTCGCACTCTATTCCTCTTTATCAAATGATTGCCAAAAATGTAGGCATCAGGCGAGCGAAAGGCGAGTTTATTCTTTGCACCAATATAGATATCATTTTTTCAAGCGAATGTTTTGAGCTCATCAGTAAAAAACAATTAGAAAAAAATACTTTTTACAGAGCTAACAGGTGTGATGTTCCAAGTGAATTGATGGCAATAACCGACCAAAATGTATTGCTCGAATACTGCCAGAAACACTTGTTACGCAGACTTGGCAAATCGCCCGGCAATGAAGCCCTGCATCTTTTTCAACTTGTGCCGAGGTTTCTATATTTTTTTCCCCGATTAGCCAAATCTTTAAATTATCTGATAATTGCTGTTTGGAAAATGAAACATAAAAACCAGTATCCATTCTTCCTTATTGACTTTGAAGCCTGCGGAGATTTTACTTTAATGTCGAAAAGCGATTGGATGGATATTCAAGGATATGTGGAGTTAGACATGTATTCCATTCATATAGACAGCATGGCCTTATGGGCGGCTATAGCAGTTGGAAAAAAACAGGAGCTTTTCCCTTACGCTGCTTGTGTTTATCATATTGATCACGAAGATGGATGGGAATCAAGTAATGCTTTGAAAACTATCAAATTTTTACAAAACAAGCCTTGTTTAGATTATTCGATTATTTTTAAAGCAGGATTACAAATCATTGAAAAAAAACAACATTGGGATATGAACACTTCTGAATGGGGTATGGCAAACCTTTCTTTGTACGAAAAAGAGTTTAAAGGGAAAATTGAAGAATGAAATCTGTAGGAATAATTGGAATTGGAAAACTTGGTCTTTGCTTTGCTCTTAATTTAGAGAAAGCCGGATTAAATGTTACGGGAATTGATATCAATGAAAAATATGTAACGGATATTAACTCCAAAACTTTAATCTCTGATGAGCCATTTGTTACGGAATATCTTTTGCAGTCGTCCAACTTTGTTGCTTCTATTAACATTGCTGATGTTGTAAAAGATGAGATAGAAATCATTTTTGTTATGGTGGCAACACCCTCTACCAAAAATGGCGACTACAATCATGAACAAATTGAAAGGGTTATAAATGAGTTGATAGGTTTTGGAAAAAGAGAGCAGACAGTAGCTGTTGTTGTAGGATGCACAGTAATGCCGGGCTATTGTAATTCACTTTCAACCCGGCTCAAGGAATATAATTATGAAGTTTGTTACAACCCAGAATTTATAGCTCAAGGAAATATTATTCATGACCAACAATACCCTGACCAAATACTGATTGGAGAAACTAATCAACAATCTGGCGATAAACTGGAAGCAATCTATCATGCCCTATGCAAAAACAAACCCGCCTTTTGCCGTATGGATTTGCTGAGTGCTGAAATTGCTAAACTCGCTACTAATTGCTTCCTTACAACTAAAATATCTTTTGCCAACTCAATAGGAGACTTAGCCTTAAAATCGGGGGCTGATCCCGACAAAATTCTTCAGGCAGTTGGAGCAGATTCACGCATTGGGAAAAAATATCTGAATTATGGTTTTGGCTTTGGCGGTCCTTGTTTTCCAAGAGACAACCGAGCATTGGGTATATATGCCAAAAGTTGGGAACAGCAGCTATTTTTGAGTGAAGCAACCGATAATGTTAATCAACAACATCTCGAATTTCAATATGAAAACTACCTTAAAGAATACTCGGAAACTAAACCTATAGAGTTTCAATATATTACTTATAAAGAAAATTCCCTTATACTTGAAGAATCACAGCAGTTGGCATTGGCTCTTAAATTAGCCCAAGCCGGACGAAAAGTAATTATTTACGAGCGCGAATCCATTTTAAAAGAGCTAAATGAAAATTATCCGGGATTATTTGATTTGAAGTTGAGGTAAAAAGTCTTTCTTACCATATACCACATTATGGAAATTGAAATAAACACCATTAAGCACAAGCGAATTTTAAATATTTTCATAATAGCATTCGCCTTTTTACTTTTTGGCAATACACTGAATAATTCATATAATCTCGATGACGAATTAGTAACAAAAAATCATCGTCATACTTCAAAAGGTTTTAGTGCAATACCCGATATTTTTACATCGCCATATTATGAAGATGAATATGGATATGCCTATGAATACAGGCCCATTACGCTTACAAGTTTTGCAATTGAACACCAATTTTTTGGCGAAAGCCCGGGCATCAGTCACTTCATTAATGTATTGCTATATGCTCTTACAGGAATAATGCTTTGGACACTTCTAAGTATTCTTTTTCAGAATATGAATTCATTCTTGACATTACTAATTACATTATTGTTTATCGCACATCCTTTACATACCGAAGTAGTTGCAAATATTAAGAACAGAGATGAAATTTTGGCATTGCTTTTCGTGTTAGTGTCGTGGTTTTTTGCTTATAAATCAACAAAAGAAAAAATAATACAGAACTCAACATTGGCTATATTATTTTTTGTTGTGGCAATACTTTCCAAGCAAAGCATATTGCTTTCAGGATTTTTAATTCCTGTTTCTCTCATATTTTTTTCAAAGAGTTCAAAGAAACATATACTTGTGCTGAGTATATTATTTGGAGCAATACTTTTTATATTATCACCCCTGAATAGTTTCACTAATAAAGCATTGCTTTTTATTTCTGTTGCAGGCATACCAACACTTATTCATTTTCTCTACACAAAAACTAATGACCCTTCGTTTAGCTTCAAAAGTTTATTCTTTACAAACATTCGAGACGAACAAAAAGATACCTGCCATTTTTTTAATTTTCCTTTATCTGAAACTATCACAATATTTTTCTCGGTAATATCTGTTATTGTTTGCAGCTGGGCTTGCGTTTATGACAGGCACGAAATCGCTCTTATTATTATACTAATACTTACAACAGCGTATCTTATTTTAAGCGAAAATTCAAGAAAATTTGTATTGCTAAGTTTGGCATTGAGCGTATCTGTCACTTCATACTTCTTTAATACCGGAGGTATTTTCACCGCTTTGTACATGATTTCGGCAACAATTATCATTTTCGACAACGAAAGAAATTTAAAATGGCACTTAGCTGTATATTTTATTCTATTTATTTCGGGCATATTTATAATCAATTATGCAGTTATTACACCCTTGATCGTATTGGCTCTCTATTACAAAAGTCGTAACAAAAAACACTTTTTGTTTTTCGCATTGAATTATCTGATTTCGCTCATCTATATTTTAATAAAAGGAAAACCATTTGAATATTCTTCAATTATATATGGATTCATAATGCTCTTTATTCCATTTTTGGTTTATAATATAAAAACCCGAAAAATTGGCTATCATCTTTTCTTTGCTCTTTTTGTGAGCTTTTTGTTTTTTGAATTATACATTAATGACCCTACTTCTACTTTAGCCAATTCGACAATACAAGACATTAGTATTGAAGCCAATATATTGCCTAATTCAAACCGCCCTATAGATTTTGTCGAAATGCCGGTTTCATTAGATGCTCCACTCAATATCAGACTTGGAACATCTGCATATATCTTAGCCGAATATCTCAAGCTGATATTTATTCCTCATCCTATGAGCTTTTACTATGGGTATGCCTATATTATTCCTGTAGGACTTAATAATTCTCAGGCAATATTTTCAATCATAATTCATTTGCTGCTATTTATAATAGCAATTTATTACTTCAAAAAACACCCGGTACTAAGTTTTGGAATTTTGTTTTATTTGATTTCAATTTCAGTTTTTTCAAACATATTCCACACCGTTGTAGGTATGATGGCAGACCGATTTACTTATACACCTACTTTAGGATTTTGTATTGCAATCGGATATATTTTGACTATTGTTTTCAAAGTTGATAATTCACCAAACATATCTGTTCGGTTAAAACCTGCATTTATCTTTTTTGTTATAATTCTGCTCTCGGCTTATTCTTATCAAACAATTTCGAGAAATGCATTATGGAAAAATCAACTGACTTTAATGACGCATGATATAAAACACCTCAGCAACTCTGCTCAGGCAAATTATCTTTTAGCAATGAATTATATGTCGTTTTCTAACGAAAAAGAATATGCCTCTCAATCTGCTGCCATGAGAAATCAGGCAGTTTATCATTTTAAAAAAACGCTTGAGATTTACCCAGGAATGTTCAACGCTTATTACAATCTAGGAAGAGCCTATATTGTTCTTGATAAATTAGACAGCACTTATTATTTCTTCACCAAGGTGAATGAAATGGATTCTACATTGACCGATGTTACTATTAAACTTGCCATTATTGCCGAAGGAAAAAATGATTTTAAAACAGCAGTAAAATACTATGAGCAAGTACTAAAGTTTGACCCCAATTATAAAGAAGCGTATGCCAATCTTAGTTATTTATATTTCAGAATGAAAAATCCTGAAGCATCGGTGCGCGTGAATCTCAGAGCCATGGAACACAACCCCAATTGGAAAGAACCGTATGAAAATATTGCAAAGGTTTATTTGTTTGTGGGCGATACCCTTACTGCACAAAAATATCTGAATGCCATGCCTCGATAAGCGGTTTTATAGTATTGCTTTTAGGCTCAAAAAATATTTAAGTTACTTTTGAATAAAATTATAAGCAATGGAAGACAAAAACAATCAAAACCAAATCAACATTGAACTTTCTGAAGAAATTGCAGAGGGTATTTACTCCAACCTTGCCATCATTACTCACTCTAATGCCGAGTTTGTTATAGATTTTATCAGAATGATGCCGGGTGTTCCTAAAGCGAAAGTAAAGTCGAGAATATTATTAACGCCTCAACATTGCAAAAGGCTCATGAAGGCTTTGGCAGATAATATTCATAAGTTCGAATCGGTACATGGAGAAATAGAAGATACCGATACCGTGCAGGGCATACCGATGAATTTTGGCGGACCTACTGCTCAGGCATAAACTGACTTTCAGATTTCAAAAGTTTGGTGCAATTCGGGAATTTGAATATTTCCAAATCCTGCCGATTCCAAGCGGGATTTCCATACAGGCAACACATCGTCATCGCCATGAACGAGATACATGCCGCGAACATTTTTTTGATTTTGACATTTTAAAAATCTCAACATTTCGCTGTAATCGCCATGTGCGCTGAACTGATTCATCACCACTATTTCGGCTTTTACCTGATACTCTTCTCCAAATATGCGCACTTCCGTATCGCCACGTAATAGTTTTCTGCCTAAGGTTCCGGGAGCGCACCAACCCACAATGAGCAGCGTGTTGTCGGGGTTGCTGATGTTGTTGGCAATATGATGTTTGATTCTTCCGGCTTCCATCATGCCCGAAGCAGAAATAATGATGCAGGGTTCTTTTCTGAAATTCAACGCTTTTGATTCTTCTACATCGGTAATGTATGTGAGATTTTTAAATGCAAACGGAGTGGGGTCATTCAGCATGTAATCTTTAATGTCTTCATTAAAGCAGCTTTTGTGTTTCCTGTAAATTTCTGTACCATTGGTTGAAAGCGGACTGTCCACATAAACATTTATGTGTGGAAGTTTTTTCTCGAAATGCAAATTGTTGAGCATGTTCACTATTTCCTGAGTTCGCCCAATGCTGAATGCCGGAATTAAAAGTTTCCCTTTCCTTTCTACACAGGTGCGCTTCACCACATCGAGCAATTGCTTGTCGGTGAGTTCTGTTTCTTCATGCAAAATATCACCGTAAGTAGATTCGCAAATGATGTAATCTGCCTGTTGAAACGGTTGAGGCTGTCTTAAAATTCTGCTATTATACCTTCCTATGTCGCCTGTGAAACATATTTTTTTCTCATCGCCAAATTCGTCAATCTTCAAATGCACACAAGCACTCCCCAAAATATGACCGGCATCGGTAAAGGTGAGCGTAATGTCTTTCTCTATTTCGTAAGGCTTATCATATTGCACCAAATGAAACTTATCTAAAGCCGCCTGCACATCATCGGTATCATACATAGGTTCAAGCAAAGGCTTGCCTTGTTTTTTTCTTCGCTTATTAATAAAATACACATCATATTCCTGAATTTTTGCCGAATCAGCCAACATAATTTGGCACAAATCGAAAGTAGCGGGAGTCGAAAATATTTTTCCGCGAAAACCGTCTTTCACCAATTTTGGTATCAAGCCCGAATGGTCAATATGTGCGTGAGAAAGAATGAGGTAATCAATTTTCTTCGGCTCAAAACCCCAATGGCGGTTCATCTTTTCTGTTTCAGCGCCATGTCCCTGAAACATGCCGCAATCGAATAAAATATTTTTACCGTTCTTCAACGTCAGCAAATGTTTGCTGCCCGTTACCATTCCTGCTGCTCCGTGAAAAGATAATTTCATGAAATGTGTTTAAGCGATTGTTTGATGATAGTGTAAAGTTGTTGGAGAAAATTATCTTTCCTCTTTTACAACAAAACTGCAAAATAAACCATTATGAATTTGATGGTGTGGCAGGAAAACTTATTTATCGGAAAATTTAGAAAAAACATTTGTTCATTTATATATCGCATAATTACTTTGGAAGAGTGAATAATATCGATTTACCAGAGCTATTTGGTCCTGCAAATATTCTGAGTCGAAGATTGTATTTAGTCAAGGACAATTTAAGAAGGGTGTTTTACTCTTTGCAGTTTGTGCAGCTTTTCCATACTGCCGTCTAAATTTTCGCTAACTACCCAGCCATTTTCTTCTTCTATTACATAGCCTCTAAGTATGCATTCTAAACCATTCTCGTCAAGAGGCATATACTTATATATTAGACCAATTTGTTTAATTCTATCTTTTACTTCTTTAACCATTTTAAATGATTTATGGCTTTATATAGGGCTTAGGAATATCCTTTAGAATATAAAATCTTTTAGGGTCAGAAAATGGATACTCATAAATCCATTCCGGAGATGATGATGAAATTAACTTTCCTCTAAAATGCCTTACATCCATAACAGATGCGCCTGAGATGAAAAACTCATTATCAATATATGATTCTGCCTTAAAATCTTCTGTTGTTGAATAAGTTAAGAAGTTCCTAAAAACATTTTTAGCATTATCTCCTTTGGTTTCGTCATAATAAACTTTTGTGGTTTTTGACGGATTATCATTTCTATTCTCAATTCTGATTTTGTAAGAGGATGTTACTTTGAATATTATATCTGGTAAGAGAATATATTTTACAGTTGAAAAACTGGCTCTTGGAGGTATGAATGTAACTCTTTCTTCTCTTTGCGAAACCTCTTTGCCCGATACAACTCCAACATTTGAAAGGTCAAAAAGAAAAAATATATTTCTTGGACCTTTGTATTGATAATTTGCGAAAATAGCCTCAGAAGTCTTTATTTCTTTGTCAAGAAAATAATCAAGTTTAATACTCTTATCTATAAACGATGACTTTTTCCAATCAATATAAATAGGAATACTCAATTTATTGTAAATACTAAAAGCCATAACTCCTCTTTCTTGCCAAAAATTATAGGTAATCTTCAGTGAGTCATCTTCATATACATAAAATGAATCTTGTTCATTAATTTTTGGTGATTTCGCAGTTGTTTGAATTAACTGAACATATTTGGTGCAACTTGTCAAAAAAAAGATTGGCATAACCATACCGATGATAATATATCTCATAAAACAATTTTTATCTAAAATAACCACTAACAATGATTTTTATACTAAGAAAAAGAAAACAATCATAAATTCAAAGCCTCTCTGTATCCCTACATCTTCTCCGGTGCCTCAATACCCAGCAAGTGTAAGCCTGATTTTAAAATCAGTACGGTAAGTTCCGACATGGCAAGCCGGTTTTGTTTGGCGTTTTCGTGTTCGGCTTTCAATATGGGGCAATCGTGATAAAAGCCGTTGTAGGTTTTTGCCAGCGTGTATAAATAGTTTGCCAGATGCGATGGCTCATAGTTGCGTGCCGCGCTCAAAACCACCGAAGGATATTGATACAACTGCAACAGTAATTCTTTTTCGGCAGGGTTCATTTCATCATTGGCGGGCAATGTTGCGGGTGCTTGTTCTTTTCTCAAAACAGAGCGGATACGCGCATGGGTGTATTGTATGAAAGGTCCGGTTTGTCCGTGAAAATCTACCGATTCTTCGGGGTTGAACAACATGCGTTTTTTCGGGTCCACGCGCAGCATGAAAAA
>CAZFFP010000008.1:52155-68509 GCA_964518215.1 uncultured Chitinophagaceae bacterium | reverse complement strand
AATGTTAGTTCTGATTTGGAATTGTATTTACGAAACATTCGGAAATAAATCTTCGTACGCTGAAAAAGCTAGTAGTTTTCTATTTTATTCTTTCTAATTTTCGGAAAGAAAGTATTTTCATTAACTAAAACCTAAACACATGAAAAGAACAATTTTATTCAAAGTTGTTGCCTTGTGCTGTCTGTTTTTTGCCGGAACCTATTTCGCTTCGGCTCAAACATCCAACGCCAACAATAACCGAATTGCTTCTGAACAGATTTCAGAAAAACAATCCAAAGAGGCTTTTTATCAGCAGCAAAAAGAAATGGCTGCAAAAAATGAAGCCAAAAAAATGCAGCAAGCAGCCATTGTTAGTCCCAACAGACTAAAAGTTTCTGACAGTGCTACGCAAATTGTATTGCCGACTCAGGCAAGCAGAATTCAGCAACCTACTTCTGAAGGGCGCCAACAGCAATTGTTGCAAATGCGCCATGAGGCTTTACAAAAAGGTTTGCCTACCGATAGGATAGACCGAGCTATTTTGCTCCTGAACCAATCTCTTAACCAAAACTAACGGAGGACACAGTCATGAAAACAATAACAAAATTATTCATGGTATGGGCAACCGTTATGTTGCTGATGCCTCAAAACACTCAGGCTCAATGTTCTGAAAACGAAAGCATTCTCGAAATTTTAATTTTAACCGATTCTTGGCCCGGTGAAGTTGCTGTTGAAATTAAAGACGAATGCACCGGTGAAATATTGGGTAGTTTCGGATACGGAACACTTACTGAGCCTTTTGCTCTTTATGATTTCTATATTTGTTTAGACCCTGCAGGTAATTACTCATTCACCATATATGATGATTTTGGCGATGGCATTTGTTGCTTTGAGGGCGAAGGCTCTTATACGCTTTTTTACAATGGAGTTGAAATACAGCGCGGAGGCGATTATGGCAGTTCTGAAACTACCTTTTTCGGAAGTGGTGATGAATGCCCTTTTATTCCTGCACCTGAAAACGATTTATGTGCCGATGGCATTGCTATAACCTGCGGTTCGATAGTGAGCGGCTCTACTAGAAACTCAACTTTTGATAATGTTGGTACATGCGGAACCAGTAATACTACCGGTGGTGTATGGTATAAATTTGTTGGAACAGGACAAGGAGTAACCGCCTCTACCTGCGATTTTGCCAATTTCGACACCAAACTTTCTGTTTTTGAAGGTTCGTGCGAAGGTATTTCTTGTGTTGGTGGTAACGATGATGATTGTCCGGGCTTTAGAAGTGCTGTTTCTTGGACTTCACAATTGGGAGCTACCTATTACATTTTAGTGCATGGTTTTGGTGCTGCACAAGGAGAATTTGAATTAGCGATAGAGTGCTGTGATGGTCCTGCTAACGACAATATCTGCGATGCTCAATCTCTTACAATTGGAGTGTTAACACCATTTGACAATACCTGCGCTACTGTTGAAGCCGGTGAAATGTCTCCGGGTCCGGGTTCTTCATGCACCTCACAAGATGGCTGGTGTCCATTTGAAGCAGAACTGCAAAACACCGTTTGGTTTAAGTTTACTGCTCCATCAACTGGCGCTGTAACTATCAGAAGCGCTTTCGATGATGCTCCTTTCGATACACAGTTGGCGCTGTGGGAAAGCAGCAACGGTTGTAATGGTCCATTAACGTTGGTTGCCGCCAATGACGACAGCCCAAATGCAGGTTTTTCCGATTTTTCTTCTGAAATATTGCCTGTTTATTGTTTAAGCGAAAGCAAAACCTATTATGTTCAAGTGGATGGATTTGCAGGTGTTCAAGGCACCGGAACAGTAATTGTTGAAGAAGTTCCTAATGCGAAGGTGATCATTTGTCATGTCCGTCCCAAAAATCGCAACAATACGCTTGAAGTTTCTATTTGTGCTTTGCCAGCATTTCTTGCACAGGGAGCCTATTTGGGCCCTTGCAATCAACAACGTTGGGGCGATTTCATCACCGATGAGGAACATTTTTTTGAACAAATTGGCGAGCCTATGTTGACGGCTTATCCTAACCCCTTCAGCAGTAAAACCAATATTGAATTTGTGCTGCCACAGGGCGCTGAAAATGCATCGCTTAAAGTGTATTCCCTTACTGGACAGGAAATTGCCGATTTGTATAAGGGCAGTGTAAATGTCCAAGAAAAAATTTCGGTAGAATTTGCTCCGACAGCGGCATTGGGTGCGCTTTACCTTTATGTGTTGCAGACCGAAAACGGAAAATATGTAGGCAAACTTTCGTTGATGAAATAGTTAGAAATTTAGTTTTCTTATTAAAGGAGATTTAGTCTGTATAAATTACAAGGAAGGCTTCCCTGATTAGAGGAAGCCTTCCTACTTATAATTTTATTCCGAAATTTGCCACACAAAAATTCTCAGCATGAAATACACCTTCTTTTTTCTTCTTTCACTCACACTCTTTGGATGTGCCAACGAATCGGGCGGCAACGCAACTTCAAAAGGCGATTATGAGATAACCGGAAAGCTGAGCAACGCTTCGGGAAATTTCCCTATTTATCTCGACAAACTTTCTTATCAACCAGGTCCGGCTGTTGATACTGCAGTATTATCTAACGAAGGCACCTTTATGATGAAAGGAAATACACCCGAAGGATTATATATGATTCGGGTAAGTCAGGATAAGTCGTGGGTTATTATTTTAAAAGATGGAAAAATCAATTTTTCAGGAGATTATAACGACATGTTCAACTATTCGGCTTCAGGGAATGAAAATTCAATTCTCAATGGATTTTTAAAAAATATTGGAGAGTTGCGTATGACTTTACAACAGTCGCAAAACGATTACATGAGTGCTCAAATGGCGGGCGATATAGCCAAAATGCAAGAGTCGCAAAATAGCTATGGCAATATAGTGGAACAATATAATAAGGCTATTATGAGCATGATGGACACCACTTCGTCTGTATATTCGGCATTATTTGCGGCAACCATGCTAAGTCCCGAGCAAAATGCAGAGTTTCTTGAAAATTTTATTCAAAATAAATTATCGGGTGAAATAAAAAACAACTGGCTGGCTCAGGAATTCACAGCAAGAGTTTTAGGAGAGGCGAGCTTGGCTAATGGCAAAACACCTCCTGATTTTTCAGTTAAATCTCATAAAGGCGAAACATTTTCATTAAGCGATGTGAAAGGCAAAGTAGTATTGCTCGATTTTTGGGCATCCTGGTGTCGCCCTTGCCGAATCGAAAATCCGAATGTAGTGCGCTTGTATCAACAATACAAAGACAAAGGATTTACAGTGTTTAGTGTTTCCTTAGACAACAATATGCAAAAGTGGGTAAGCGCTATTGAACAAGACCAGCTTTCGTGGCAATACCACGGAAGCAATTTGTTGGGATGGCAATGTCCGGTAGCTCAGTTGTATAAAGTAAATTCTATTCCGCAAACATTTCTTTTAGATAAAGAAGGCAAAATAATCGGGCGCAATCTCAGAGGCATTGAGTTGGAAAATAAACTCCGGGAAATTTTTGGTTCCTAACTGAAACTTAACATTTGCCTTTACGTAGAAATCCTGAAGATACTATTTATCGCCAACTATGGCATCAAAAGGGAGGGGCAAATGAAGCGAACGATACTCTGTGTGGACGATGATATAATTACCCAAAAGACTGTAAGTCATATTCTTTCAGGCGAAAACTATCGGATATTGAATTTTTCTTCGGGCGAAGATGCCCGCGATTTTCTTCTAAAAAACAATATTAATCTCGATGCTATTGTGCTCGACTGGGAGATGCCCGGTATGAGCGGCTTGTTGTTTTTAAGGTGGCTGAAATCCGTGAAAGAATTCAGCGCCATTCCGGTAATCATGATAACGGCACACGACAACAAAGAAAAATACGAGCAAAGTATAGTGGAAGGAGCCAATTATTATTTTGCCAAACCTTTAAAGAAAAATAAATTTACATCACTGCTGAATGCGGCTGTTTTTGAATCTATGAATTACAAAATGCTGCAGGAAAAAATAAGAAATGGAAACATTCAGCCTTGCAGTATCGGAACCAAAACCTTTAGGATAAGAACGCTTGAAGAAGCTCAAAAACTCTCGGTTTATATAGCAAATGCTACAGACAATCCTGAAGAAAATGTGATTATTTGCGAATTGCTGAATAACGCTATTGAGCATGGAAACCTGTGCATTACATACGATGAAAAAACTTTGCTCATAGAAAGCAACTCCTTGCTCGATGAAATTAACAAGCGATTGGAAATGCCCGATTATAAAAACAAGTATGCAGAAATAGTTGTCGAAAAAACCCTGACCAACATGAAAGTTACTATAAAAGATATGGGCATCGGGTTTGATTTTACAAAGTTTCTCACCATAAATGAAGACAGGCTTTTTGATAATCATGGAAGAGGAATTGCCATAGCCAATTCGTTTCTGAATATTACTTACAAAGGAAAGGGCAATACGGTTGAAGTGTTGTTTTCAGGTGAAAATAAAAATTAATTATAGAAAAAGTATTCCTATTCACGGCTTTTAAATTTCCAACAAGGTTAAATTCCTCTTAATTTTCCATGATAGTACTTAGTATCAGCATTTTGCATGACATAGCTTTTTAGATTTTATTTCTAACTTAACGGTTGAAAATAAAATCTGAAATAGGATATGAAGTATGTTTTTTGGTTTTTCGTCTTGTTAATTGTAACACAAGATATTGCTCTCTCGCAAACTTATAATGATGGTCCTATTCAACTGCAGGTAAGAGTCAGAAGATTTAATGTAACGTATAGTCCGGCTGCCGATGCGTCTTTGACTTTCGGAGGTCAGGTGGGTTTTAATCCCGATGAATTAACTTTTAAAATTTGGGCACGCGATAATGCCAATATATTTCCGGGTTGGGATAATACGTTGGGTGGCGGATGTCTTCAGTCTAATTATGACCCGCCTGGAATTACACCTAATGACCACAATACCACCATTTTCAACTATACATATCCCGGCACGCAAAATCCTCAGTTTTTCGATTTGCGTTTAGATGCTTGGCAAAATAACTGTGGAAGCGATGGAGCTGCCGGATTCAATTGTCCCGGTCAGCGATGCACTTTTAATACCAACTGTTGTTGTGTTACTTTATTTGGAGGATGTGTTTTCAGCACCAGCGATAACAACCGCTGCAATGTTGACCCTTTCAGATTGAATATAGATTATCGCTTAGGACGCCCATGCGAGTGGTATTCGCATGGGTTTGTTGCCGGCACAGGCTGTTCCAACAATTATTATCAACCCGAAATAGAATCATTCTGGCGCTATTCGCGAGGCACTAGTTGCGCTAATGCCATACAATTGGGAGCGCTTACTGCCGGTCCCGGACTTTCGCACTACAACAGCAATATTTGCTACAGTAATAATTTGCCCAATGCCCCGGGTAACGATGTGTTTTACAGTTTTACAATAGCCCAACCAATTGGTATTGAGGCTTCTCTTTGCGGAACATCGGGAGCGCAATTCGATTCTTATCTTTTTCTTTTAGATGCTAACTGCAACATTATTGCTTCTGACGATAATGGCTGCGGAAACCAGTCTATTATTAATAAGAATTTATGTATTCCCGGAACCTACTATTTGGTTGTTGATGGAGCCAATGCCAACGCTCAGGGAGTATTCAATCTGACACTGAGAGAAGACCCGTCTTTTACTTTTGCCGCAACCATATCGAAGCAGGATATTTCGTGCGTTGGTGCGAATGACGGCACCGCCAAAGGAAATGTAACAGGGGGCTTGCCGCCTTATACTTTTTCATGGAGTTCGGGTGGCACAACAGATTCTGTTTTTAACCTTTCTCCCGGACAAGTTACCGTAACAGTTACCGATGCCGATGGTTGCACTACCACTGCTACAGCAAATATTATTGAACCACTTCCATTGGCTGTAGCTGTTACCACTGCCGATGTTAGTTGCAGTGGCGCTGCTGACGGCACAGCTACTGCGAATCCTTCAGGTGGAACCCCACCTTATTCTTATCAGTGGAATGTTGTTCCGATTCAGACCGCGCAAACCGCCATTTTTCTTCCGGCAGGAACTTTTTCTGTGGCGGTTACCGATGCCAAAGGTTGTGTTACATCGGGCAGCGGAACAATAAATACCAGTAGTGTAATCAATATCGTTGTTGTTGATGAAAATAATATTTCCTGCTTTGGTTTCAATGATGGAAATATCACT
This sequence comes from uncultured Chitinophagaceae bacterium, assembly GCA_964518215.1. Classification (GTDB taxonomy): domain Bacteria; phylum Bacteroidota; class Bacteroidia; order Chitinophagales; family CAIOSU01; genus CAYSGX01. Next base: position 62,313 of record CAZFFP010000008.1, on the reverse strand, counting down.
ATTAGTGTCAATGGAGGCATTCCGCCTTATACATACGCTTGGTCTCACGGACCCAACACTCCTGCGGTGCAAAATTTGAGTCCGGATATTTATACGGTTACGGTTACCGATATGGATAATTGTTTTGTTACACAAACTTTCGACATCACTCAGCCGCCTGCATTAGATGCCAACATAACGGGCGTTTATGATGTTACCTGCGCTGGTTATTCCAATGGCATTATTACAGTTTCGACATTAGGAGGTGTGCAACCTTATGCTTTTGAATGGAGCAATGCCACTTTCAGTCAGAACCTTATCAATGTTCCATCAGGAACCTATTCTGTTACCGTAACCGATGCCAATAATTGTGAAGATATTTTATCTGCCACCATTGAAGCGCCCAATCCGATTTTAGCAAATATTACAGCCACCAATCCTTCCTGTTTTGGTTTGAATAATGGCGAGGCACAGTTGCAGGTTTCGGGTGGCACACCCGGGTATAATTTTCTTTGGTCTTCTGGCGATAATACTCAGAATGTAACAGGATTGCCCGCAGGAAATTATTCCGTGTTGATTACCGATGTGAATAATTGTTTTGAAATAGCAACCGTATCTTTAAATACCGGTCCGCAGTTGCAAGTAAGTGTAAATGTGCAAAATGTATTGTGTTTTGGTGAAAGCACCGGTGGCGCAACTGTTACGGTGAATGGCGGTACTGCGCCTTATGATATTACTTGGATTCCGGGAGGCAATCAACAAAATCTTCAAAACGTTGGTGCGGGCGATTATGGCTTGAATATAATAGATGCCGATGGTTGTTCGGAAGTAATGATGGTTACCATAGGTCAACCGCCCTTGCTTGTAACCGAAGTGTTGGCAATGGATGTGCTTTGTGCAGGCAACAATGATGGGATGGCATTTGCCGTAGTAAATGGCGGCACGCCCAATTACAGTTTTATCTGGAGCACCAATCCTCCCGAAACCAATGCTGCCGTAACAGGTCTTTCCTCAGGGAATTATTCGGTAACCATTACAGACGAAAACAACTGCTCACAAATTGAAAGCTTCAATATAACAGAAGGCTCTGTTTTAGAAGGCAGGGTAGATTCGCTGTGGCCCCCTATCTGTTATGATGGTAAAGATGGAGGTGTGGTTTTTAGCGCCATTGGCGGACAGCCCCCTTATCAATATGCGGTGTTTACCAATGTGTTTCAGGGAAATGTTTTCAACGAACTTGGTTTTGGAGAATATGGAGCATTGGTGCTTGATGATAATGGTTGTGTTGATACCATTCTTTTCAATATTCCCGCACCTATCGAGTTTATAGTTACCCTTCCGTATAAAGATTACATGACTATCGGAACCAAAGTAACACTCACGCCTGAATTTACCGGAAGCGATTCGGTGGTGAGTTATTCCTGGACTCCTTCAGATTATTTGAGTTGCAATGATTGTAAAAATCCTGATGCCAGCCCCATCAGCGATATGGTTTACACAGTGGTGGCTACCGACATCAACGGCTGTACCGATACCGCCAATATTTTTGTTATAGTAAAAAGAGATTTCGACCTCTACATACCCAACGCCTTTTCGCCTAATGGCGATGGCACTAACGATGTTTTTTTAGCGAAAGATTATGGCTCTACCAGAGTATTTAACATGAAAATATTCGACAAGTGGGGGTCGCTCATTTTTAACAGCGATGATATTCGATTTGGTTGGGATGGCACTTTTGAAGGAAAAAAAGAATCGGAGGTGAGCGTTTATACATACTTCATCACAGGCGAATTTTTGAACGGTGAAGAAATTAAACGTATGGGAACCGTTACGCTGATTCGTTAGTTGGCAGAAACCCTATTTGAAAAGTTCACACCTTTAACTGACTTTAGCGACACACAAGCGTCCCTATACTTTATTTTTTTTGCCCCCCTCGAAAAGTAAACAACCATTTGCTTTGCAGGTTGCTTTGATGAAAAAATGAGGGTAAAGCCCTACGCTTCTATTCAAACATGTTGATTTGAGCCATTGTTTCATTTCATTTTTCAATTTTTCTTACGGAATTACTTCGTATTTATCGGATTGTGTTAATCCTTCTTCAATTTTCTGAATGAAAAGAATTTTGTCTAACAATTTATCAATATTGATTTTGTCACGGGCATTTCATTAATGTATTGCAGTAAACGCTCTTTGGTAATCACAACAAGTAAGTTCTATAATTTTAAAGCTACCTTACCTTTTCTATGCAAGAAATGAAAAAAAACAAATCTCTCATTGCATTAAAACCACCATTTTAATGGCAGCCACTGCGGCTTCTACGCCTTTGTTGCCGTGCTTGCCTCCGGCTCGGTCGGCAGCTTGCTGATAGGTGTTGGGAGTGAGCAAACCGAATATTACAGGTTTGCCTGTTTGAAGAGAAAGTTGGGTAACGCCTTGCGCAACGGCATGGTTAATATATTTATCGTGGTCGGTTTCGCCTTTAATAACACAGCCCAGACAAATAGCTGCATCTACTGGGTATTTATCTAAAATTATTTTCGCTCCGAAAGTGAGTTCAAATGCTCCGGGCACATACTCCACATAAATATCGTTTTCGTGTGCGCCATGTTTCAAAAGGGTTTCCACACAGCCTTCCAATAGTTTAAAAGTGATGTCGCTGTTATAGTCAGATACTACAATGCCAAACTTTTTTCCTTCCACCGAAGGAATTTTTTCGGGGTTGTAGTCGGAAAGGTTTTTGAGTGATGATGCCATTTTTTAGATTTGCGACTTAGCGATTTTCGATATTCGATATTCGACTTGTTAGGGGTAAAATGAGCAAGTTAATTTTTTTACTTTTCAGCCTTTATTGTCATCCCCCTATCGCTTTCGCACAATGCTACCCGTAGGGGGACTTTAACTTACCCTAAATTTTCAAACTTCAAATCACTGTCAAACATCGCCTATCGAATTGTCGAATATCATATTTTAACTCAGAAATCAGCCTTCCATTTCCGTCAGCTAAAACAGACGGTAATTCAACTTCTTACTTCTAAAATGTAACTTCAAATTTTCATACCCCTGCTTTGCTCAAGGCTTCCGCACTTCCCCCTTCGCAACCGCCACAAGCTTACGCTCAAGGGGGACATCTTCAACTTTCAAACCTTATAACTTTCGAACTTCTTGTTTGTCGAATATCGCCTATCGAAATGTCGAACATCGCATCAAAAATCACTTCCCCAGTCTCGCCAAATACTTATCGGCATTGGCGGCTTCAGGAGTTTTGGGGTATTCGTCTTTCAGGCGTTGCAGAAATTTGGCGGCTTCGTCTTTGTTGCCGTTGGCTTCCAAAGCTAAAGCGGTGCGCATCAAAAACACCGGAGTGGTAAACTCGTTGGGTTGGTTGTTGGCAGCTTTTTTATAATAAGAAATACCTTCGGAAGTATTGCCCAATTCCATATAAGCATCGCCAATAGCTCCCAATGCAAGCGTGCCTGCCACTTTATCTTTAGAACTGAATTTATTCAAATGGTCAATAGCATTTTGAAACTGGCCGGTGTTCAAATAACTCATGCCTGCATAATAATGGGCAAGATTAGCAGCTTTGGTAAACTTGTATTTTTTGGCAATATCCAGTACTCCGGGATAACTGCCATCGCCATTCAGAGCGGCTTCGTAGTTGTCGTTTTCAAAATTAGAAACGGCTCTGAACATTTTCTCCTGAGCCTCTTGCTCCTGACCGGGAATATACCAGTGAAAAAAACCGACATAACCTGCTACAACAACCAGTATGGCTATGAAAGCGCCTGAAATCAGTTTTTGATTTTCATCGTAATAATGCTGCAACTTAGTTAATGCGTCAGCTTCGTGTTCGTGTTTGTATGCCATTGTTATGGTATAAAATTTTTAGTGTTTAATGTATGGGTAATCTTCCTGCACGTAATTGTCTGTGTATAGTTCAGACGCATCCGGGTAGGGCGAATTTTCGGCAAAGGTAACACATTCGTCTATTTCCTGTTGCACTTTGTTTTCGATGTCTTCAAGCTCTTTTTCTTTAGCGTATTTTTTCTTCAGAATAGTAGCGCGTACTACTTCAATGGGGTCTTGTTTTTTGTATTCTTCCACTTCTTCTTTAGTACGGTATTTGGCAGGGTCGCTCATCGAATGCCCTTTGTAGCGATAGGTCCTTATTTCGAGAAAAGTAGGTCCATCGCCTTTGCGGGCGCGCTGCACGGCTTCATCAAGCGACTCATGCACTTCTTCGCAACTCATGCCGTTCACCGCTTTAGATGGCATATCGAATGCTAATCCGAGTTTATAGATTTCGGTTACATTGCTCGAACGCCCAACAGAAGTGCCCATAGCATAAAAATTATTTTCGCAGATAAACACCACCGGAAGTTTCCAAAGCATTGCCATGTTATAGGTTTCGAGCAAAATGCCCTGCCGTGCCGCGCCATCGCCAAACAAGCAAATGCATACATTGTCGGTGCCTTTGTATTGTTCGGCAAAAGCAATGCCCGCACCCAGACCTATCTGTCCGCCTACTATGCCGTGCCCGCCATAAAAATGATGTTCTTTGGAAAAAAAGTGCATGGAGCCGCCTTTGCCTTTGCTGCATCCGGTTTCTTTTCCATACAACTCTGCCATAGCTTCGTTGCAGGTAATTCCTTTGGCAATGGCAAGTCCGTGATCGCGGTAAGCCGTGATCCACGCATCTTCGGGGCGAGTAACACTCAACATACCTGCAGCCACCGCTTCCTGCCCGATATACAAATGACAAAAGCCTCTGATTTTCTGCTGACCGTATAACATGCCGGCACGCTCTTCGAATCTGCGCAGGCGAAGCATTACTTCAAACCATTGCAGGTAGGTTTCTTTGGTTATTTTTGTTGCAGCCATAGTGTGTCAAAAATATTAAAAAATCAGCAGCCTGAACGGTGTTCCTTCATTCACTTCATTTATATAATTTTAAAAACCATTCGGAAACACTGTTTCGATTCCATAAAAATATTGTTTGCTTCACGGGCTTTAACGGTGCCGGCAAAACCAATTTGCTCGATGCCATTTACTATCTGTGCATCACCAAATCATATTTCAACGCTACCGACCAGCAACTGATTCGTCATGAACAGGTATCGTTTCGATTGGATGGGATTTTTTCGGCTTCGGAAGAAAATATTCAGGTGAAATGCCTGCTGCCACGAGAGCGCAAAAAAGAAATATGGGCAAATGAAGTTAAATACGAAAAACTGTCGCATCATCTCGGACTCTTGCCCGTAGTGATGGTGTCGCCCGATGACCATGTGTTGATTTATGGCGGAAGTGAAGAGCGCAGAAGGTTTTTAGACAGCACACTTTCGCAGATGGACCGAAGCTATCTGGAAGCTTTGCAGGAATACAATCGTTATTTGTTGCAGCGCAATGCTTTGCTGAAGCAGTTTGCAGAACAACAAAAATTCGATGCTAATTTGTTGCTGGCTTATGATGTGAAAATGGCTCCCACAGGCGATTTTATTTTTGAAAAAAGAAAAACTTTCGCGGAAGTTTTTGTGCCCTATTTCAATACTATTTACAAAGAAATTTCGGGCGATTCGGAGCAGGTAGCCTTCAATTATCGCTCTGATGTAAGTGAAAAAAAAATGGCTGAAGTTTTACAGGAGAATATTGATAAAGACCGCCTGATGAAACGCACCACCGGTGGCATACACCGCGATGACATAGAGTTTATGATGGATGGTGAAGCCATCAAAAAATTTGGCTCACAGGGACAACAAAAAACTTTTTTGCTTTCGCTGAAATTGGCTCAAGCGCATTTGCTGCAAACTCATTTGCAAAAAACTCCTCTCCTATTGCTCGATGATATTTTCGATAAACTCGACACGCACCGCAGTTTTCAATTGCTTCACTATATCAGAGAGAATTATCAAGGACAGATTTTTATTACCGACACTCAACGCGCCAGAATAGAACAAAACTTTGCCGATGCCATGAATGGCGTGGAAGTGTTTGAAATTGGGTGAAGGGGATGAAACAAAAAAGGCTGCCCGATTTTAGGCAGCCTTTTTTCAACCATTTTGCCATGAGATCTTATTCTTTCACAATTCTTATTTGCGAAGTTCCTGCTTCATCTTCTATAGTAATCTGATATATACCCGCAGCAGTTTCTTTCAAATCAATGCTGAAAGTGTTTCTGCCCGGAACTACTTTAAAATTGCGACTGAAAACTTCCTGTCCTAACACATTATGTATAGTTATTGAAGTTTCAGCATTAATGGAAATAACTCTTTCAATACTGAATTTACCGTTGTTAGGATTAGGATAAGCACGCACGCTGTTATCAGCTATAACATCAGCAACACTCACCCCAATTATGTTAACGGTTTGTGTAGAAGCCTCTGTTTCACCACAAGCATTGGTAACAGTAAGCGAAATATCATAAGTGCCTTCAGCGGCATAAGTATGCACAGGATTTTCATCGGCAGAAGAATTATTATCGCCAAAGTCCCAATCGTAAGAAACAGGTGTTCCTGAAGTAATATCGGGCGTAAGTGTTACTGTTAAAGCATTGTCGGCAACAGTGAAGCCCGCAGCCAATGCTTCGCAAGCGCTGTAAGTAATAACGGTAGTATCGTGCTGACCACAAGCATTGGTGGCAATTAGCGTAATGTCATAATTGCCTTCTGTCTGGTAAGTATGTGAGAATGTAGCAGTATTGTAAACTCCGCCATCGCCAGTCTGGAATACTAATGAAGTAGGAGCGCCTGTAATGGTGGTTGCCACAACATCTGCTTCTAAAGCACTATTTCCCTCTGTAGCTGTAAGAACAACATCAATAGGAGCACAAGCAGATACGGTCTTGGTTACACTACTTTGCGCTCCGCAAAGATTGGTTGTAAACAAGGTTACACTATAATTGCTCTCACTCGCATATTGATAAGTTGGATTTGTCTGAATACTGCTTCCGGCATCGCCAAAATCCCATATAGTTTGAGTAGGGTTTCCGGTTCCGGAATATGTAAACTCTACTCTTTGAGTGTTGATATTGTATATATATGTAAAGTCGGCAACCAAATCGGCACACACAACAACTGTCCGACAATCAGTATCAGTGTTACATGAGTTTTCAGCAGTAGCGCAAACGCTGTAAGCGCCATCGGAGGCGAAAGTGTGCTGAGTGATTACGCCTACTCCATTGTTGCTATCGCCAAAATCCCAGGTTACTGTTGGTGAACTGCCGGGGTTGGTTATTTCAAAGTCAACAGTCAATTCGTTTGCAGAGAATGAAAATGCTGCATCGGTAAGTGTTTGTGAAGAATCTACAAGGGCATATACAGGAGTTCTGTTTACAGAAACACAACCCGGAATACTAATTTGCCAGTTGTAGAACCAATAATATGCGCCCGAGTTATTAGTGGCTGTAGAAGTAGAACCGCCTGTTACAACCAAAGAGCCAGAGGGAGCTGAATACGGGAATGAATTGCCGCTTAACTCTCTTATCAAACTAGTAATACCTGTAGAACTCATACCTATCATATAATCTCCGGGAGGTAAAATAGCTCCAACATATACTCTGTTAGGACCGGGACCTGAAATATTGCTCACAGGCGCAGTATAAACCACGGCTCCTCCGGGTCGAGTAAGAATAGATATTGTCATCGTTCCTGAACCTGTGGGATAAACTGTTACCGAATCAATCTGAACATCAGTATTAACCACAAACTCTAATCCCCATCCGACCGTTTGAGTTATAAACCCACCAGTGCCGGGTGTTGGACTTGGAACAAATTCTATTAAAGTATTAGATGCTTCTACATAGAAAGTATCATTTTCTGTAACAGCAGGAGTTACAAACGATACGCCCGAACCAACTAAATTTCCGCCCACCGGCTCATCATACCAATTGTAAAAGGTCGCAACAGGATTATCAACTGCAAAAGACACCGTCCCTCCTAAACAAGCAATTTCAGTATCATTTACCAGAGAAGGAACATCCGGAGTTACAGGAACTCTAACAGAAACCATCAGAGTATCATTACTATTGTCGTTGTCGTCAAGAACATTCACAATAATGATAAAATCATAATTGCCACCGGCAAAAGTGTTAATGGTTCCTAATGTAATCGTAGCTGTTTGTAAGGAACCCAAAGGTCCTGCAAACAATGTAGAGAGCGTGTCGCTGTCGGTTCCTTGGTTAATGATTACAGTAACATCAATATCTTCCGCATCTAATGCTCCAAAATTAGTTATACTTACTTCTACGTTAGTATTCACATCGCCACAAGCATTATTTACAGGCGAAATCACCGCAACAGGAGCCACATCAATAGCGGCAGGCTCAAATTCATCAGCGCCAATATCGGGAGTAAGCGGGTCGCGCAGGTCTCCATCAATATCATCGGTTACTTCTGCAAGTGGCGTTGCTGCCCCACTTAAAATAATACCGTTTACATGCAAGTCGTCAATGGTAACATATTCAGGGTCGCCCGAAACAGAATTGGCTTCTTTACCTGAGGCGGTTCTGAAAGCGGCAAGGGTAGTATTGGCTGTGCCCCAGAAACCAATATTGCTTCCGGTAGTGTATAAATTGTTGTAATCAGAGACAGAAACACCTCCGGTGGCTCCTGAAGTAATGTAATAGGTATAACCTCCTCCGGTGTTTACAAAATTGTTATTCAAGAAAATTAAATTCTGAGAATTGTTGCCACTGATATTGAGCGAACGTCCAAGTGTAGCACTAGTGCCGGTAGTCAAAATATTATTGTGTGCAGTAAGAATATTGGCACAATCCAATTCATAGGAAATACCCTGCGAGGTTCCGGTGCCTCCGGTTTGTCCGAAATTATTTACTACTCTTCCCGGAGTTAACGGATTACAAATAGTATTTCTGAATCTGATGGCATTAGAGCCACCATTGTAACAATACACTTGGTTTTTCTCAATGGTAACCGTGCTGTCCACAAAATTCAAACTAATGCCGAAGAATACAGTAGTAGCTGCAGGATTAGTTCTGGTAACATAGTTTTTATAAATCACCGGAGCAATTTCATTGGTAATGAAAACGCCTGCATAAAACACCGCCATTCTGTTATTAATAATTTCGGTGCCAATAGATTTTGGAGCGCCAGCGGTAAACTCGCCCCAGAATGCATTTCCGTTTCCTACAAAATAGTTATTAGTGTATTTATTGTTATCGTTTTTGGAAGAAAGGAATGTTACTGAGGTCCTGTTGATGGTCGTTAGTGTGGAAGTGTTTCCGGTAGGTCCCGAAAATAAACAGTTAGTGAATGTATTATTATCGCAACCGTTTTGAATGGATACAATTCTCGAGAAGGTTTCATTAGTTCCGATTCTGGCTAATCCAAAATTTTTGAAAGTGAAAAAGTCTGCGCCATCCATCATTACGGTGTAATTATTAATATCGGTGGAAGTAGCGGACCAACTCAAAGTAGTTAAAGAGCTATCGCCCGAAGCCGATTCAAAAGTGATGGTGTTCACCAATGAAGCGCCCGGCACTTCTCTGAAAACAACCTGCTCTACATAAGTGCCGCTGGCAACTGTTACCGTTACCACACCATTGATTCCGCAATTTGCCATATCATCGGCAAGCGCCTGAAACGAATGGTAATTGGTGAGAGAAATTACTTGTGAACTATCAATGGTAAATGCTCCGGCAAGCGATTCGCAAAGCGCTATACGAACCGTATCGTTCGCTTGATCTTCATCAGTTACACCATTCACTTCATCAATAAACACAGTAAGCGTGGCTGGTGCGGTAAAGTTGTAAGGAACAGTAAATGTGAGATTCACGCTGTTGCCTGTGGCAAGCGACAAATTAGCGAATGTCTGAGTTTCACTGATGATGCCGTCAGTATAAAAAAGTTTCACATCGTCCACTAAAATGGTTTGAGTATTCACTAATTCCACAGTAACAGGAAGATTACCGTAAGTAACCGGCAACTGAGGCGAAACCAATGTGATACCCGCATCTAAACCGGGCACATCAAATTCAATGGCTCCTGCATCGGGAAGCAGCAGACTGCGGGGCATTCCGAAAATATCTTCGGTAACACCTACCGGAGTTCCGATATTGTTAACTGAAGAAACTGTAGGCTCAAAATCAGCATTGGCAATGTCGGCAAATTGCGGGTTCACTGCCCTTGAGTTGGCATCGTAAATACCACCGTTGGCAGTTTGCCA
>CAZFFP010000008.1:0-52055 GCA_964518215.1 uncultured Chitinophagaceae bacterium | reverse complement strand
GTAACCGAAGAAACATCAATCACACTGTTCAATATTTTGTTGCTGTCGGCAGCATTTATCAAATGAAAGCCCCAGCCGAAAGTATTGTCTAAAGATTTCACCACTAAGTTGTCGAACACTAAATGTTTAGCTCCATCGAGCCTGATGATGTGGCGGGCAGCAGTAACCGGGAAGAAATGAATTTCGCTGCCGTTACCATTAAAGGTAATGGTGTTCACTTCGCTCGAACCCGTGATATAAGGAATATTCAACTGCTCGTTGTAAGGTCCCGAACCTAAAGCCACATCAAACACTACAGCAGCATCAATCTGACAACTTACTAGCGCATTTACAGCATCGGTAAACGAATTGAAATTGCTTCCTGAAGTGGGAAGCGCACTGTTGATAGTGTAATTGCCTGCAAGTTTGGTGCAAATAAACAAAGAAGCCGTATCGTTTGCCTGCGACAAATCTTGTGTTCCGTTTACTTCAGAAATAAATACTGTTAAAGTTGCGGGGCTTGACAAATTGTATGGCGTGGTAAATGCAACTGTTTCGGTAGCTAAAGGGGCGATACTCAAACCGGTGAAAGTTTCAGTTTCAGTAACAGTTCCATCGGTGTAACCCAAATCAAGCGATGTAATGTTTGAAGTTCCTACATTGGTAATTTCCACACTCACAAGGTGTGGCCCTGCCGCCAAAGGAGGAGCAGGAGTTAAATAAGCAATGGCAGCATCGCTTCCTACAAAACTAAATTCAAAGGCTCCCGGATCAGGCTCTGTAAGGCTTCTGGGCTGAAGATTAATATCTTCAGCTATACCCAAAGGAGTTCCTATATTATCTATCAAAATGGTAAAGGGCGAAAAATCTCCGTTAGCCGGGTCGGTGAAATTAGGGTCGGCAAACACAGAGTTTTGGTCGTAAGCATTGTTGTTGGCAGTTTGCCAATTGGCAAGTGTTGCAAAATCAGTTGTAAATCTTCCTACAAAAGAATTGGCATCGCCCGAATGGAAATATGCGTTGTAATTGGAAATAAACTGCGTGGTAGTGGTAGCAAGAAAAATAATGTTTTTATTTCCGGTGCTGTTTCTTGTTACTGAAACAATATTGTTCAAAAAACGCACATCGGTAGCCAGTGTAATCTGATAAAAACCGTAAGTAACTCCCGTTCCCTGAATGTTTTGTTCATCTAAGGAAATGGTGTTATGATAATAATAACAACCGTCTGACGAACTGTTATATATGCCATATTGCGCAGCAGTATTGTTGAAATTGTAAATCAGGTTGTTCACCACATAATTTTCTTTCCCGGCAGTGGCATCGGTAGCTGTGAAGTATATTCCATAAGCAGCCGCAGTAAGAGTTGTGGCACTGCCATGTGTATTATGAATTCTGTTTCTCTCTATGCGCAAGTTTTCACCCGAAGTTGCATTATAAATGCCATAGAAAGTCGTAACTGTTTGCCGGTTTCCTCTGGAAATATCATTGTCCAATACAAAACAACTATCGCTGTTTGAAAGGTAAATGCCGTATATATAAAAGTCTTCAATCACATTTTCGGAAATAATATGACCGTAGGCACTTGATGTAGAACTTCCGTTGAGCCTAATGCCATGATAACCCCCAAGAATAGTATTGTTCGTAATGGTGAGACGATTAGGAGTAGTTCCTGTGGCGGTGCTGGTGGCGGTGGTTGAATTTACGGCAACAATACCGGTGCTGTTTGCTAATAAAGTTGAAGTAACCCCACTCAAATCTATGACGCAGTTGTTAATGGTGTTGCTGTCGGCATCGTTGAAAAAATGCACGCCCCAGCCAAAGTCAGGATCTTCAGATTTAATCACCAAGTCATTTATGGTAAAATGCTTGGCTCCATTGAATCTGATAATGTGCCTGTCGTTAGTGTTGGGCGAAAATTTCAATGTATCGCCACCACCATTAAGGGTTACTGTATTGGTAGCGCTCATACCCGATATGGAATGAATATCCAACTGCTCCACATAAGGCCCGCTGCCTGGTGTAACATCAAACACCACAGGCCCAGAAATGCCGCAGGTATTTAATTGGTTAATTGCTTGGGTAAAAGAAGTAAAATTGGTAGAGGAAGCAGGAAGGTTTTGGTTAATGGTGTAATTGCCGCTCAGGGCACTGCAACTCAAAACATTCAATTGTGCAGCATCATTGGAAGGGTCTGTATCTGCTAAACCATTCGGGTTCGATGTCCATACAGAAATGGTATAAGGACCTTCCTTGAAATCATAATTCCCTATAGTAATGGGTGCACCTATTTTGAAACTATCAATATTGACGATAAATAAATTGGGGGTAAATGTTCTTACTATGGTTCCAATGGAATCAATCTCGCCTTGTATTGTTACAGTGTTTAGAGTGCTATTGGAGTGGTTTCTGACCCTAACAATCACATCTTGCAATCCCGGATTTATATTGGCTGCCGGTGCAGTAATGGCTTGAATGCCGGCATCGGGTCCGGTGGGGACTTCGAGGTTAAATCCAAAATCATTGAAAGCCGATGAAGCCGTTCCTGTAGCATTAATAGCTGCAGTGGTATACAATTTTCTGCCGGTTACGGTGGTAGTTCGGGTGTTGAAAGAAGTATTCGATGCTGTGCTCCACTGTGTTTCAAGAATGAGTGTTAGTTGCGGGTCGTAGGTAAACGGTGTCTGCAGATCAATTCTGAACCACTCGTCAATAGCTCCCGCAGGAATAGTATAAGTGCCGCGAGTAAACACCTCGGTAAGTCCCGTGAAGAAAGTATTGGAAGTAAAAGCTGTTTCGGTAGTTTGTCCTAAACTAATGGTAAAGTCGGTTAAATCTTGATTGTTGCCCGAAGTATTGGTTCCATACTTAAAGTAAATGGCTGTGATTTTTCCTCCGCGCACTACCGGTGCGAAATCACCGGGCAAATAAATTAATTGAGTTTTTCGGGCGCTCGTGCTGGCAAGAATAAAAGTGGTGTTGGTGGTTGCGCCACCTTTCGAATAATCGGGTAGTTGGGCTAACACTTCAGAAAAAGTAAGCGTAAATGCAGCTATCAATGTAATCACAAAAGATAAGCTGCTGTTTAGTTGGTTTGTTCTCATAACCTTTGATTTTAGATTTGTTAAACCTTGGTTTAGTATAAAATAATTAAAAGGTATTCTTAAAGAAAACCTTAGTGTTGGTTAAACATGTTTAGGAAAGGCCTGAACTAACAGGGTTATGGACAAATAGTTCGAATAAATTACAGAAAATTTAATCTAACACAATTTTCAAATGCAAGTGTCCTCTTTCCGGTTTGGTTGATTGGTGAAGCAAATTTATTAAATCATGTCCCAAAAGAGGTCAATTTTCAAAATTAAATTTAGTCTTAAACAAAAATTCATTTGATGATAGGATTTTCATAAAATATAAATCCATTGAAAATCAAATGGTTATATTATACTGGCAATAAAAAACGGCTGCCATTTCTGGCAGACCTTTAACTATTTTTAAAGTTAATAACTAATTCTTTCATCATTTCTATTTGCGTTGTTCTGCTTCATCTGCTATTGTTAACATAATAATTACACACAACAACTTCGCTCAAATCAATAGCGATATTATTGGTTGCTGAAGTTACCTTGTAGCTGCTTTTCATACCTTCAATTTTATAAGATGACATTTGATTTTTCAAAAGCAAGGTGGCAATCATTTACCTTTGCCCCTCCATGCACAACACCAACAAAAAACATATCAGGCATTTGGCTGAAATCTGTTTTCAAAAACAGGTAACCCGTTTTGTGTTGTGTCCGGGTTCGCGATGCGCTCCGCTCACTATTGCCCTCACGCGCCATTCGGGTATCGAAACCATTCCGATAATTGATGAGCGCTCCGCGGCATTTTTTGCTTTGGGTATGGCTCAACAAAGTTTCGATTCCTTCGGAAAAAGAAAACCTGTCGGGTTGGTTTGCACTTCGGGCTCGGCAGCGTTGAATTTTTCACCTGCCATTGCAGAAGCCTATTATCAGAAAATTCCTTTGTTGGTGCTCACTGCCGACCGCCCCCCCGAATGGATTGAGCAGCAAGACGGACAAACCATTCGGCAGAAAAATGTGTATCAAAACTTTATTGCCGCGAGTTTTGAATTGCCCGTGAAGCCACAAACTCCTGACGAACTCCGGCACAGCGACAGAATAGTGAATGAAGCCATCAATACGGTAATTCGCTTGCAGCAACCGGTGCATATAAATATTCCGTTGAGAGAGCCGCTTTATGAGCAAGTGGAATTGAACGAGCCTGAAAATGTGAAATTGATTGAATCTGAGAGTGCCTCACCCCCAGCCCCTCTCCCAAGGAGAGGGGAGTATATCGGTGAATTATTTCAAAATCTTTTCACGGAAATTCCGAATCCGAAAATTCTTCTCGTAGGCGGCAATGGTCATTTTGAATTTGCTTCTGAAGAAATTTCAACTTATCCTGTTTTAACTGAAATTACCTGCAATACCAATCTGCGTTCTATTCCTAAAAATTTAGACGCGCTCATCAACAGCATTCCTTCGGGAAAAGAAAAAGATTTTCAGCCCGACTTGCTCATCACTTTCGGTGGCGCGGTAGTTTCAAAAAAGCTGAAAGAATTTATCCGGAAAAATCCTCCTTTACATCATTGGCATCTGAACGAATATAGCGAGCACACCGATACTTTTCAATGCCTCACTCATGTGTTGAATATCAGTGTTCAGGAAATGGTTGGAACGTTAGAAAGTTACAAGGTTGAAAAGAATGAAAGTTATATCTCACTTTGGGAAAACCTTGCTAAAGATGTTCAATCCAAACAATCAGAATTTTTAACCACCATCCCATTCTGCGATTTGAAGGCATATCAAATTCTCATATCTCACATCTCATATCACACCTCTATAAATCAGAAATCAGAAATCAGAAATCAGAAATCTCAGTTCAGCCTTCATCTTGGAAACAGCACCCCCATTCGCTATGCGGCTTATTTTAATTTTCCGAATGAAATTGAAATTTATTGTAATCGCGGAGTAAGCGGCATTGACGGAACCGTGAGCACGGCTGCGGGCGCAGCTTATGCCTGTGGAAAAATGACAACGCTCATTACGGGCGACCTCGCATTTATGTATGACAGCAATGGACTTTGGAACAAACATTTGCCTGCAAATCTTCGTGTCATCGTCATCAATAATGAAGGCGGAAATATTTTTCGCATCATCAACCAAGAAGAAGCTCTGCCCGAACTCAACGAGTATTTCGAAACGCCTCATGCATACAGCATCGAGCATGTTGCCAAGGCATTTGACATTCCTTATTATTTTTGCGCGGCTGAAAATGAACTGCGCGAAATTTTGCAAACATTTTTTGAACCGAACGGCAAGCCCGCTGTTTTGGAAATCAAAACCGATGGCAAACTGAGTGCTGACGTTTTCAAACAATTCATTTCTAAACTGAAAAAGTAAAAAGATGTTGCAATGTTATAAAGTTATAATGTTAAAAAAATATTGCTGACTTATAACCTTATAACATTTCAACTTTATAACCTTATAACCTTTTAACTCTCAATCCTTAAAACAAACAATTATATTAAAGACTGAAAGTATGACACAGAGAAACTGGACTCCACTAAAAGAATACGAAGAAATCAAGTTTGAATTTTTTGAAGGCATTGCCAAAATCAGCATCAACCGAGACCGATACCGCAATGCGTTCACTCCCACTACCGTCATGGAAATGGTGGACGCCATGCGTCAGTGCCGCGAAAATCAGGACATCTATGTAGTAGTGCTGACGGGCGTGGGCACCACCGCCTTTTGCAGCGGTGGCGACCAAAACTACAAAGGCGTGGGCGGCTATATTGATAAAAGCGGAGTGCCCCGTTTGAACGTGTTGGATTTGCAAAAAATGATTCGTTCGCTGCCCAAGCCCGTCATTGCGATGGTGAACGGATACGCGATTGGTGGCGGGCATGTGCTGCATGTGGTATGTGATATTTCCATTGCTTCGGAAAATGCCATTTTCGGACAAACCGGACCTAAAGTGGGCAGCTTCGATGGGGGCTTTGGCGCTTCTTATCTCGCAAGAATTGTAGGGCAGAAAAAGGCGCGCGAAATCTGGTTTTTGTGTGAGCAATATTCGGCACAGGAAGCGCTCGATATGGGTTTGGTGAATAAAGTAGTTCCTTTGGAAAATCTCGAAGACGAAACCGTGAAATGGGCAAAAACCATGATGAAGCGCAGCCCTCTGGCTTTGCGCATGTTGAAATCTTCGTTCAATGCCGATTTAGACGGGCAGGCAGGAATTCAGGAATTAGCCGGCAATGCAACTTTACTTTACTATCTCACCGAAGAAGCACAGGAAGGCAAAAAAGCATTTCTCGAAAAGCGCGACCCCGATTTTAAGAAATATCCGAAGTTTCCGTAAACGAAATTTTATTCACCCACTACATTCTTCAATTCATTCAGTTTTAAAAGCGCTTCCACGGGTGTAAGGGTGTTGATGTTTAAGCCGTGCAATATTTCCTGCACTTTCACGAGTTGGGGATTGTCCATTTGAAAAATATTGAGCTGATAGTTTTTCGGCTCTAATTTTTTCACTTTTTGTTTCAGGTCGGTGGCGATGTGTTTTTGTTCCAACTCTTCTAAAATTTCGTTGGCACGTGCAATTATGGCGGGGGGCATACCTGCCATTTTCGCCACATGAATACCGAAGCTGTGTTGCGTGCCGCCTTCCACTAATTTCCGAAGGAAAATAACTTTTTGTCCCACTTCTTTGGTCGCAATGTGAAAGTTTTTGATGCGCTCACATTTTTCTGCCAATTCGTTTAGCTCGTGATAGTGGGTGGCAAATAATGTTTTTGGTCGTGCTGTGGGATTGTTGTGCAGATATTCGGCAATGCTCCATGCAATCGAAATGCCATCGTAGGTGCTTGTGCCGCGTCCGATTTCATCCAACAAAATCAGGCTGCGCTCTGAAATATTATTCATGATGCTTGCCGATTCGTTCATCTCGGTCATGAAGGTGGACTCACCCGAAGAAATATTATCGCTGGCGCCCACGCGGGTAAAAACTTTGTCAACAATTCCAATCGAAGCCTTTGCTGCGGGAACAAAACTACCCATCTGCGCCATGAGGCAAATCAAAGCGGTTTGTCGAAGTAAAGCAGATTTACCTGCCATGTTGGGTCCGGTGATAATCAGAATTTGTTGATTTTCATTATCGAGAAAAATATCGTTGGCAACATAGCTCTCGCCCAAAGGCAGCAAGCGTTCAATCACAGGGTGTCTGCCTTCGGAAATTTCAATTTTGAATGTGTCGTTGATGTCGGGTTTGCGGTAATTGTATTTTTGCGCAGCATCGGCAAATGATAACAAACAATCGAGTTTTGCCACCACATGTGCATTGGTTTGAACAGGTCTGATATAATCGGCAATGTATGCGACCAATTCAATGAAAAGTTTTTCTTCGAGCGCCTGAATTTTTTCTTCCGCACCTAAAATTTTTTCTTCTAAATGTTTCAGTTCATCGGTAATATATCGCTCGGCATTGCTGAGCGTTTGTTTGCGAATCCACTCTGCCGGCACTTTGTCTTTGTGGGTATGCGTTACTTCCAAATAATAACCAAACACATTGTTGAAGCCCACTTTCAGCGAACTGATTCCTGTCTTTTCTGTTTCTCTTTTCTGAATATCGAGCACCAAATCTTTTCCCGAACGGGAGATATAACGCAACTCATCCAATTCGGGAGAAATGCCGTTTGCCATCACGTTGCCTTTTTGCAAAACGGGCGGAGCATCTTCCAAAACAGAAGTTTCGATTTTGTTTTTCAAAACTTCGCAAGGGTTTATTTGGTCGGCTAATTTGTTGAGAAAAGCATTGTCGCTGTTGGCACAAATATTTTTGATGGGTACCAATGCAAGAAGCGCGCGCTTCAACTGCACCACCTCGCGAGGATTAATTTTTCCCAAAGGCACTTTGCTAATCAGCCGTTCCAAATCGCCCAACTGACGGATATGATTTTTGAGTTCGGTGGGTAGTTCCGGATGCTTAATCAGGTATTCAACAATTTGCAGTCGCTCATCTATTTTTTCTTTTTCCAACAAAGGCAGCACCACCCATTTTTTCAACAGGCGCGAACCCATAGGCGAAGTAGTGAGGTCGAGAATATCGAGCAGCGATTTTCCGCCTTGCGCGCTCGAAATAAGTTCGAGATTGCGCACCGAAAATTTATCTAACCATACATGATGACTTTGATGCAGCCGCGAAATAGCAGTGATGTGTTGCAGATTAGGATGTTGCGTTTCACCCAAATAATGGATGATGGCGCCTGCTGCGGTGATGCCTCCAAAAAGTTCGTCAATACCGAAACCTTTGAGCGATGATGTGCCGAAATGTTTTTGCAAAGTATCTCTTCCAAATTCGGGCTGAAAAATCCATTCGTCTAAAGTGTAGGTATAAAAGGTGCTCCCGAATTCTTCTTTGAACGATTTGAGCAAGGGCTTGCTCATAATAATTTCGGAAGGCTTGAAACTTTGCAGCAGATTGTCGGCATATTCTTTTCCGCCCTGCGTGCAGAAAAATTCTCCGGTAGAAACATCGAGAAAAGCCAAGCCCCACGATTGCTTATCGGTATAGACCGCAGCCAAAAAATTATTGCTCTTATGGTCGAGCATTTTGTCGTTGTGCGCCACGCCCGGAGTAATAAGTTCGGTAACGCCCCGTTTCACAATCGTCTTGGTCATTTTCGGGTCTTCCAATTGCTCGCAAATCGCCACCCGATAGCCCGCCCGAACCAACTTGGGCAAATAAGTATCGAGTGCGTGATAAGGGAAACCTGCCAAATCCATTTCTGAAGCAGAACCATTAGAGCGCTTGGTGAGCACAATGCCCAACACCTGCGCAGCAGTAATCGCATCGGTATTAAATGTTTCGTAAAAATCGCCCACGCGAAACAACAAAATAGCATCAGGATATTTGGCTTTTATCCGGTTGTATTGCTGCATTAAAGGAGTTTCTTTCTTCATGGGGAATTGCACGCAAAGGCGAAAAAATACATTTCACAACTTTCAATCATCGTCATTGCGAGTTTCGCAGAAAGCGGAACGAAGTAATCTCATTAGGTATTCAATTCAGATTGCTTCACTCCACTGCGTTTCGTTCGCCATGACGGTTACTCTCGGTTGAGGTCGCTAATTTAGCGTTTGGAAACAATACTTATGCGCAAACTTGCCAACGAAGAGTTAAACCGGCTTTCGGTAGAAGATTTTAAGAATACAACCAAAACTCCTTTGGTAATTGTGTTGGACAATGTGCGCAGCCTCAACAATATCGGCTCAGTATTCAGAACGGCAGATGCTTTTTTGTTGGAGAAAATTTTTCTCTGCGGAATTACTGCTACTCCGCCTCACCGCGAAATACACAAAACCGCTTTGGGTGCCACCGACAGTATGGATTGGGAATATATTGCCGAAACCACCGATTGCGTGCAACAACTCAAATCGCAAGGCTATATCATCATCGCTGTGGAGCAGACAGATGAGAGTGTGTTGCTGCAAAATTTTCAACCCGATTTTTCTTCTAAAAAATATGCTTTGGTTTTCGGCAACGAGGTAGAAGGTGTGCAGGAAGCAGTAGTGACTCTTTCAGACTACTGCATCGAAATTCCGCAATTAGGAACCAAACATTCATTGAATATTGCCGTGAGTGTAGGTATGTTGGTGTGGGAGTTTTGTAGAATACTAAAACAGTAATCAAAGCAAAAGTGATGTTAAAGAATGCTATAAATTTTCCTTCAACTCCGTCATAAAATCTTTGATTTTGTTGAGGGAGAGCAAAATTTTGTGTGTGTGAACGGTGTCTTCGCGGTTGTCTTTCAGTTTCTTTTTCGCGCCTTCGAGAGTGAAGCCTCTTTCTTTCACCAAATGATAAATGAGGTGCAGGTTTTCTAAATCCTGCGGGGTAAACATACGGTTGCCTTTCTTGTTCTTTTTCGGCTTCAGCACATCAAACTCATTTTCCCAATAGCGAATGAGCGAAGCAGATACATTAAATATCTCTGCCACTTCGCCAATGGAGTAATACAGTTTGGTGATTTCTTTTTCTTTGTAAGGCATGATGCGATGTGCGATATTCGACAAAATCGAAATTAAAATATTTCTTCACGCTAAAAGAAAACAACTTATATACAATCTGTTGAACACTACTGACTACCGACTAACAAACTACAGACTCCTCAATCAAACGCCTGATTATTATTGGCAGAAATTTCAATCATCTGTTCGTATTCTTCGGGGCTGAGGTCGTTGTAGAAGAAATTGATGGGATTTACTTTCTGTCCGTTTTTAATCACCTCATAGTGCAGGTGCGGACCCGATGAAGTGCCTGTATTTCCGATATATCCCAACACTTCGCCCCGATTTATTTTTTGTCCTTTCTTCACCACAATACGACTCATGTGAGCGTATAAAGTTTTATAACCAAAGCCGTGGTCCACCACCACATGATAGCCATAGCCGCGCCTTTCGTGCGTTACGTCAATCACTTTACCATTGCCCGTGCAATAAATTTCGGTGCCGACAGGCGCGGTAAAATCAACCCCCCAGTGCATCATCGTGGTTTTATAAATCGGGTGAATCCTCATGCCGTAGCCCGATGCGAAACGTTTCAAATCCTTATTCGCCACCGGCTGAATGGCGGGAATAGAAGCCAGCATCACCTCTTTGTCTTTTATCAGTTTGCTTACTTCGTCATACGATTTCGATTGTATATACATTTTCTTCGCCAGTCGGTCCATTTGCGAAGCAATGGAAATCATCAACTCGGAGTTGTCGTAATTTTCGAGGTCGCGGTATTTGATGCTACCGCCCATGCCTGCTTCGCGCACACTCTGCGGAATAGCCTCGGCTTCGAAAATCACCCGATAAATATTATCATCGCGCTCTTCGAGTCCGGTGAGCACCTTACCCATTTGGTCGAGTTTTTTGCCCATCAGTTCGTATTGAAAATGCAATTGTGCAATTTCTCGTTTGAGTTGTTTTTCTTTGGGCGAATCAATATAGTTGTAGAGCAGAATCGTCAGCCCGATACCAATAACCAACGTGAGAATCAGGAAACCGAAAAAACGCAGCACGCGCATATACCACGGCACAATGAATTTTTCAAAGTGCAGCGTTTGCTTGTTGTAAACATATTTGACTTTACGCATCGGTTTCTTTCAAGTAATTTCGCAAATCGGTTTCCAATGCGCCCTCCATTTTGTCTTTCTACCGACTATGGACTACGGACTTTGGACTGCCGACAAAGATAACCAAACGACTCATAAAGAATTTCAGTATAAAACATGATGACTTCCAACGAAATAAGAAAACAGTTTTTAGAATTCTTTAGAAGCAAAGGACACACCATTGTGCCCTCAGCACCCATCGTAGTAAAAGACGATCCCACCCTTATGTTTATCAATAGCGGCATGGCACCGTTTAAAGATATTTTCCTCGGAAACAAACCCATCACACACCCACGCATTGCCGATACTCAAAAGTGTTTGCGTGTTTCGGGTAAGCATAACGATTTAGAAGAAGTGGGCGTAGATACCTATCACCACACGCTATTTGAAATGTTGGGCAATTGGAGCTTTGGCGATTACTTTAAAAAAGAAGCCATTGAGTGGAGTTGGGAATTGCTCACTAAAGTGTATGGCTTAAAAACCGACCGCCTGTATGTTACCGTTTTTGAAGGTGATGAAAAAGAAAACCTTGCTTTCGATACCGAAGCTTATAACGAGTGGAAAAAATACATTGCCGAAGACCGCATTTTGAAAGGCAACAAGAAAGATAACTTTTGGGAAATGGGCGATACCGGTCCCTGTGGTCCTTGCAGCGAGATACATTACGATTTACGCAGCAATGAAGAGAGAAGCAAAGTAGATGGCAAAACTTTAGTAAACGAAAGCCACCCGCAGGTAATTGAAATTTGGAACAACGTGTTTATGGAGTTCGAACGTAAAGCCGATGGCTCGCTCATAAAACTTGCCAAGCAACACGTAGATACAGGCATGGGCTTCGAGCGTTTGTGCGTAGCCATTCAAGGCAAAACCAGTAATTATGATACTGATGTGTTTGCTCCTTTAATTCAAACTATTGCTCAACTTAGCGGCAAAACCTATAACAGCAGCGATAGTAAAGAAGACATCGCCATCAGAGTTATCTCTGACCACATTCGTGCTGTTGCTTTTACGATTGCCGATGGACAATTGCCCAGCAATACAGGTGCAGGGTATGTGATTAGAAGAATTTTGCGCAGAGCCATTCGCTATGGTTATTCTTATTTAGGTTTTGAAGAGCCGTTTATGTATAAGCTCGTAGCTGTTCTTTCAAAACAATTGGGCGAAGTATTCCCTGAAATTGTTTCTCAAAAGCAATTGGTAGAAAAGGTAATTCAGGAAGAAGAGATTTCTTTTTTCAGAACTTTGAGAAATGGAATAAAAAAACTTGAGACTATACTATTTTATACAACTGAAAACATCAATTATAATGTTGCCGAAATACTTAATATTGAAAATTTTAATGCGGAAGGAATAGTTGTTTCAAAGTTTACAAAACCAGATTTATACAATGAGATATTAAGTAAAGTCGGTTCTAGTGATAAAATTGAGTTAGCAATTACAAAAGCAAAAAACCAAAATAAAATAAATGGAAACTTTGCCTTTGAATTATTTGATACTTATGGGTTTCCAATAGACTTAACAAGATTAATTGCTAATGAAAAAGGTGTATTAATTGATGAGTCAGGCTTCCAAAAAGAAATGGAACAACAGAAAAACCGTTCTCGTGAAGCCACTCAAACCGAAGCTGCCGATTGGATTGAAGTGCAACCCGTAAGCAAAGTGGAGTTTGTAGGTTACGATGAATTACAAACCGAAAGCCGCATTGTAAAGTATCGTAAAATCACCCAGAAGAATAAAGAGTTGTTTCAGGTGGTGTTAGATAAAACGCCTTTCTATGCCGAAAGTGGCGGACAAGTGGGCGATAAAGGCACACTCACTTTCAATGGCGAAACCCTGCAAGTAGTAGATACCAAAAAAGAAAATGATTTAATAGTACACTTTACCGATAAGTTGCCACAGCATCCTGAAGCAACTTATACCGCAACAGTAAATAATGATTTGCGCAGCAACACCATTAAAAACCACAGTGCTACCCACTTGCTACATGCAGCCTTGCGTCAGGTATTGGGCACTCACGTAGAACAAAAAGGCTCGTTAGTAGAACCCGACAAGCTGCGTTTCGATTTCAGCCATTTCAGCAAAGTAACCGATGAAGAATTGAAGAAAATTGAAACCATCGTCAACAATAAAATTTTAGAAAACATACATCTCGATGAAAGACGCGATGTGCCAATAAACGATGCTAAGGCATTGGGTGCTATGGCATTGTTTGGCGAAAAGTATGGCGACAAAGTGCGGGTTATTGTTTTCGATAAAAACTATTCGGTTGAATTGTGTGGCGGCTGCCATGTGCAAAGCACCGGGCAAATAGGTTTCTTTAAAATTACTTCAGAAGCATCGGTTGCCGCAGGCATTAGAAGGGTAGAAGCGGTTACGGGTTTAAAGGCAATTGAATTAGCCAACGATGCCATTGGCGAACTAGCCAGTGTGCGTGCAGCATTCAATAATACTAAAGACATTCTGAAATCTATAGATACACTGAAAAGCGAAAACGCCACACTGAAAGAGCAATTGCAACAAATGGAAGACAAGCAAATTGCCCTGGTGAAAGCCGAAATTTTGCAAAACATAGAAACGCTGGGCACAGTGAAGTTTTATGCCAACACTAAAATAGAACTAAACACTGCCGATGCCCTGCGCAAATTAGGCATGCAGCTTACCCAAGAATTGAAAGATAATTTTGTTTTAGTATTAGCCACTACCATTAAAGATAAAAACATGGTGCATTTACGTGTAGCCCCTTCTTTAGGATTAAACGCCAACCAACTACTCAAAGAACTTGCCCCCACCATTAAAGGCGGTGGCCCTGCCGATTTTGTACAAGCAAGTGCCGGAAGTATGAGCGAGGTGGAGGGGTTGGTTGAGAAACTGAAGAAGAAGTTTTAAAGCATTAACTGATAAATAAAACAAATAACTAACAGCTAAAACAGCCATAGCGTCCTTTGGAATGCATAAGCACTGTCCTATGAATTTCATCAATTTGATTGGTATTTAATTTTTCAGGATAATGTTTTTTAATCCATCTTTTTGTATGGCTTTCAGTGTAGTTTTTATTAGCATGAAACAATAAAAATAACTCCAAGAATAAATGAGAAGCAACTCTGTCGCTAAAAACGTCTTTTGCCAGATGACTTGTATGCAACATTCCTTCTCTGACACTTTTTGAAAAAAATAAATCAATATTCTTGGTGTTGCTATACTTACCTCTAAACTTATTAGTTAGTCTTTTGCGAGCTTGTTCTTGAGTTTCGTTAAAAAAGTAATTATATAATAACATAGAGTTTGCTAATGTGGTCTTTTTTCTAAACTAAAACACAAAATAAAGAAAACATTTTTCTAATTGCAAAACAGCCAAAGTGGCACTTATAATATCTAATATAATTTGCTGAATTTGTTCAGTATTAAGCTTGTTTAATCATAATTATCAGCGTCATCAGCGTTCTATTGTTTTGTAACTCAAAAAATTATTTCTTCTTTACGTATATCTTTTTTAACTTTGTCGTATAAACCATAAGTTATGGATACCAAAATCACTTTAAGTTTCGATGAAGCGGTTATAAATAAAGCCAAAGCTTTTGCCGAAGCCAACAATATCAGTGTTTCGCGCTTAGTGGAATTTCTGTTAAGCAAAACAGTGCATTCCAATTACGCATCATTAGATGAGCTTCCCGTTGCCGATTGGGTAAGCATGGTAAGTGAAGGTGAAGTTACCTATCAGCGCAAGCCTGTTTCTAACAAAGCGCTCAAAAAGGAATATTACACCCGTTCAAAAACCAAAAAATGAGAGTGTTCTTAGATGCCAATATTCTCATCACGGTATTGTGCAACGAATATCCCTTGTTTACCTATTGCGCCCGTGTATTAAGTCTTGCCGATAATTCAAAGTTTCAGATTTACACTTCGCCCTTGTGTTTGGCAATCGCTTTTTATTTCACCGAAAAAAAGAATGGAACGGCTTTGGCGAAAAAGAAAATAGTTCTGCTGAGCGAAAAATTAAAAATCACGAGCATTGACGAAATTACTGTGAAAAAAGCTGCTACCAATAAATCCATAGAAGATTTTGAAGACGGCTTACAATATTTTTCAGCCTTACAAGCCAAATGCAAATACATTGTTACGGAAGACCAAAATGACTTCTACTTTTCTGACATACCGGTGCTGAGTGCCGAACAGTTTCTGCTGAAGCATGTGGTGAAAGCAAAAAAATGAACGGCTCCTCTCCCACCGCGCTGCTTTCATTGTTAAACCAATATTAAGCGCTTACGATTACGTAAATGCCTGACACTATTTATTTAGCTTTGTTTTTCATTCGGAAAATCTCATGAGAATACTTTTTACATCGCTGTTGTTGTGGTTCGCATTTTTTGTTGCGCACGCACAACAGAACAACTATAAAATTGGGTTGATTGGTTTTTACAATCTCGAAAACCTGTTCGACACCATTAATCAACCTGATGTGCTAGATGATGATTTTACTCCTACAGGAGCCAACCGCTACACCGGAAAAGTATATTTAGACAAACTATCGAAACTCGAGCGGGTGATTTCTGAAATGGGCGTTGACAAATCGCACCATGGAATTGCAGTGCTGGGGGTTGCCGAAATTGAAAACAGAAGCGTGTTGGAAGATTTGGTGAACATGCCCAAATTGCGTTCGCGCTTTTACCAGATTGTTCACTACGACTCGAAAGACGCGAGAGGTATTGATGTGGCTTTGCTGTATAACCCGAAATATTTCAAACCCTTGCACAGCGAACCATTGTTTGTGCCAACCTATCGTGCTGACAGCAGCATACATTACACCCGCGATGTATTGTATGTTGCCGGTATGTTTGATGGAGAACCTTTGCACATTTTTGTAAACCACTGGCCCTCTCGCAGAGGAGGAGAAGATGCCACACGGCATTTAAGAGAATTGGCGGCATCGGTCAACAAACAAAAAATTGATTCGATTATTACGACAGATAATTCGGCAAAAATTATTGTGATGGGCGACCTGAACGATAACCCCACCAACTCAAGTGTAACAAAGGTGCTCAATGCCAAAAGATATATTAAAGACGTAACATCGCCCGAAGCCATGTTCAATCCATTTATGGATTTTTACAAAAAAGGTATCGGCACATTAGCTTGGAACGATACCTGGAGTTTGTTCGACCAGATAATTGTATCGCATAGTTTTTTGAACCGCGAACAACAAGGATATTTTTTTCAGGAAGCAGCCATTTTCAAAAAAGAATACATGCTGCAAAAAACCGGACGATTCAAAGGTTATCCGCTCAGAACTTATGTGGGCAGTTCATATATGGGTGGCTACAGCGACCACTTTCCAGCCTATATTATTTTGCTGAAAAAAAATTGATTAATCCACCACTTCGCCATACAAATCAAATTCGGTGGCATCGGTAATTTTTATATGGGCAAAATCGCCCAGGCGCAGATAAGTTTTTTTATCAGCCTTCACCAACACTTCATTATCCACTTCGGGCGAATCGAATGCTGTTCTTCCGATAAAATACCCCCCTTCCTTCCTGTCGAATAACACCTTGTATGTGTTGCCGATTTTTTCCTGATTCAATTCATAAGAAATGCCTTCTTGTATTTCCATTAATATTGCTGCTCGCTCTTCTTTTACTTCGTCAGGAACATCATCTTTAAAATCGTAAGCACCGGTGCTTTCTTCATGAGAGTATTGAAACACGCCCAACCTTTCAAATCGTTGCGCTTCCACAAATCGGCACAGTTGTTCGAAATCGTCTTCAGTTTCGCCCGGAAAACCCACCAGCATAGTAGTGCGCAGCGCCATACCCGGCACTTTTTCGCGAATGGTTTGTAACAGTTCTTCGGTTTCTGCTTTGGTAATTTGCCGCTTCATGGCTTTCAGCATATTATCTGAAGCATGTTGCAAAGGCATGTCTAAATAGTTGCAAATATTTTCGCGCTCGCGCATCACGTCTAATATTTCCAAAGGAAATTTACTTGGGTAGGCATAGTGCAGCCGAATCCATTCCAAACCATCTACATCCGACAATACACGCAGCAAATCATCGAGCCTGCGTTTTTTGTAAATATCCAAACCATAATAGGTGAGTTCTTGTGCAATAAGCATCACTTCCTTCACCCCGTTGCGCACCAAACCTTTGGCTTCAGCAACAATTTCTTCAATAGATTTTGAAACATGTTTACCGCGCATCAATGGAATGGCGCAAAACGAACAAGTGCGGTTGCAGCCTTCCGAAATTTTCAGATAGGCAAAGTGCGGAGCGGTGGTTAAAATTCTTTCGCCTACCAATTCGTGCTTATAGTCAGCGCCTAATTTTTCGAGTAAGGCGGGCAATTCCAATGTTCCGAAAAAGGCATCTACTTCCGGAATTTCTGCTTCGAGATTGTCTTTATAGCGCTGCGAAAGACAGCCGGTAACGTAGAGTTTTTCAATCTTTCCTTCAGACTTTGCTTCGGCATATTCCAAAATAGTATTGACAGATTCTTCTTTCGCCCGGTCTATAAATCCACAGGTATTAATGATAACAATTTGGTTGTCGTTTTTTTCGCTTTGATGCGCCACATCAAATTCGTTGGCACGCAGTTGCGCCATCATCACTTCGCTGTCCACCAAATTTTTTGAACAACCTAAAGTAATAACGTTGACCTTATTTTTTCTGAGCGTTTTTGTTTTCATAACAACATGATTGTCTGCCTCAAATCAGCCCTGAGATGGGCGTTTTATTTCTTCTTCTTCCGAAATTTTCTGAGCCATGCGGCTGCAAAAACTTTTCATTTCGTTCACAATAAAACTGTTATTGGTAGCGCGCTGATACGTTTCAGACATCGTCATGAGAGTTTGAAAAAAATGCTGGTCCATTTCATCCACCCGAAGGTCTTTGGTCCAAAGGTCCACCCTCAGTGTATTGGCATCTTCATGGTCCCAAATCGAAAGCATAATGCTTTTAGCGCCACTCCACTGTTCATCGGGCGAGTCGCTGGCTTTCCACGAAATTTTTTCAGGAAGTTTCTGCTCGTCTAATTCAATGCGGAAAACGATTTCTGATGTTTTTGACATGTTGATTATTATTAATTAAAGGCTGTAAGTTACCCCAAATTTCACATTGAAAAACACAATTCAAATCGGGGATGTATTTTTGCACCATGATAATGATTACCAATCTCACTCTGCACTTTGGCGGCAGGGTAATGTTCGATGAAGTTTCTTTCAGAATTAACGAAACAGACAAAATAGGTTTAGTGGGGCGCAACGGTGCCGGGAAATCTACTTTACTCAAAGTAATCAAAGGCATTCAGAAAGCCGATGTGTTTGATTATTCCATGCCCAAGGATACTACCATTGGTTATCTTCCGCAGGAACTGCACTCCGATTCGGAAAAGTCGGTGTATGAAGAAACCCGCACGGCTTTCGACAATGTATTGCGCATAGAGCAAGAATTGCAGGTGTTGCAGCACGAAATGGAAACCCGCACCGACTATGAGAGCGACAGCTATATGGAGTTGATTAATCGCTACCATGAAAAAGAACAGCAACTCAACAACTTAGGCGGTTATACACTCGAAGAGCAAATTGAAAAAGTATTGAAAGGGCTGGGATTTTCTTCGGCAGATTTTGAAAAACCCATGAGCAGTTTTAGCGGAGGCTGGCAAATGCGTGTAGAATTGGCAAAAATTCTTTTGAGCAAACCCAGCTTACTGCTGTTGGACGAACCCACCAACCACTTAGATATTGAATCGGTAACTTGGTTAGAAGGTTTTCTGAAAGAATATCCGGGAGCGATTATGCTCGTATCGCACGACCGTGCTTTTTTAGATGCCATCACCAACCGCACCATCGAAGTGGCTATGGGCGATATTGAAGATTATAAAGTGAGCTACAGCAAGTATGTGGCGATGCGGGTGGAAAGAAGAGAAATGCTGGTAGCCGCGCAAAAAAATCAGGAGCGCGAAATAGCGCAAATACAGCGAAATATTGACCGTTTCCGGGCAAAGGCATCGAAGGCGAGTTTTGCGCAGTCGCTCATCAAGAAATTAGACAAAATGGACCGCATCGAAATCGAATCGGAAGATGTTTCGGCTATGCGCATTCGTTTTCCGAAAGCTCCCACCAGCGGCATTACGGTAGTTTCGGGTAAAGATGTTTCAAAATCATATGGCGAAAAGCAGGTGATTAAAAACATGAATTTTGAAATAGACCGGGGCGATAAAATTGCTTTTGTGGGGAAAAACGGCATGGGCAAAACCACCCTTTCGCGCATCATTGCAGGCGACCTTACCTGCGATGGAACGGTGAAACTCGGACACAATGTAATGATGGGCTACTATGCGCAGCACCAAACAGAAAATCTGCATCCGAAAAATTCTGTTTTGGAGGAAATGGAAAATTCGGCACCCGGCAACTATGAAGGAAATTTACGCACCTTGCTGGGAGCTTTTCTGTTCAGTGGCGATGATGTGTATAAAAAAGTGAAGGTGCTGAGCGGTGGTGAAAAATCGCGCCTGGCAATGGCGAAATTGCTGCTGCAACCTTTAAATTTTCTCATACTTGACGAGCCTACCAATCACTTGGATATGATAGCCAAAGATGTGTTGAAACAAGCCATGCAGAATTTTGAAGGAACCATTATCGTGGTTTCGCATGACCGCGAGTTTTTGCAAGGACTCACCAACAAGGTGTTTGAATTTACTCCCGTAGGCATTAAGGAACATATTGGCGATATCTATGAATTTTTGGATAAAAAGCAGGTGGAAAATTTCCGTGCTTTAGAACTGGAAAAAGAAAAGAAAGCCGCTGCCGAAAAACCTAAAAGCAATGGCGCTGAAAAATCTTCCGACAATAATAAAGAAGCAGAAAAAGAACTGAAACGTTTGAAAAACGCGGTGAACAAAGCCGAAGAGGAAGTGAGTCGTTTGGATAATGAAATTGCCGGAATAGAAGCACAACTGAAAGACCCGGAAAAATTTCAGGAACTCAGCAAAGACCCCGACTATTTTTCAAAATACGAAACGCTGAAATTGCAACAGGAAAAAGCCATGCACGAATGGGAAAGCCTGAGCGAGCAGTTGGAGAAGGTGGGAAGTTGACTTTCAAAATTTATGACATAAAAAAACCCTTCAAATCCTGAAGGGTTTTTTGCTTTTTATGAGCGGGAGACGAGTCTCGAACTCGCGACCTTAACCTTGGCAAGGTTACGCTCTACCAACTGAGCTACTCCCGCTTGAGGAGTGCAAATATACATATTTCGATTTCATATTGGCAAGAGCCGAAGCCAATCTTTTTTCAATTCCGGCAGAGGAATATCGCCAAAAATTATTTGTATTTCCTGATTCGCAGAATGAGATACAGCAGAATAACACCCAATCCGCTTGCTGCTGTAAAACCGAAAAAACTCAGTTTTGGCAAGCCGAAATAGGTGCGCTCAATGCCGGGAAAATTGGCGGTGGCAACAATAGACGAGCCGATAATAAGCGCCATGATGATATAGGTCAGCGCCATACGGTTGGTAACGCTGTCCATTTTTTTCAATAGATAACCGTAACCCTGAAGCTCTACCTCAAAATGCAGCTTGCCTTTGGTGGTTTTTGTAATAATACTGCGAACCTCTGATGGAAATGTGTTGACAAAATTTGCTATTTGGTTAAACTGAAACGACAATTCGTCCACCACATTTTTCGGCTTGAATTGTTCTTTCAGTATTCTGAAACCAAAAGGTTTTACATGCTCGTAGGTTTGCATTTCGGGATAAAGTTGCTTGCCAATGCCCTCCAGAATTGCCAATGCCCTAAACACCAAAAACACACCGCTCGGCACTTTTATCTGGTAAATAAACATGAGCTTTTGCAGGCGTTGCGTCATGTCTGCCAAACTTCCTTCGCTAATATCGAGTGTGGCGTAGTCTTCTATAATTTCGTTCAAATCATATTCGAACAAACGCATGTCGTGTATTTCGTCTTCAATGGCTAATTTTTTCATGTAATAAGCCATTTGCTTGGCATCCTGACGCGCCATGCTCACAAACACACCGGCAAAATTCAATTTGTCTTTGGGCATCAGTTGACCTATCATACCAAAATCGAGCAGACATATCACGCCATCCTGACGCACCAACACATTGCCCGGATGCGGGTCGGCATGAAAATATCCGAATTCAAAAATCTGTGTGAGGTAAATATCAAATCCATTCAATGCTACTTTTTCGGGATTCAGCCCCCATGCTTTAATTTGTCTTATATCTGAAATTTTGCATCCCGATACATACTCCATCACCAATACCCTTGGAGTGGTGTATTCTTTATAAACCTTAGGAATGTAAAAGTTTTTAAAGCTCAAATAAGTTTTTCTGAAGCGCTCTAAATTTCTTCCTTCATTTTCATAATCTAACTCTTTCAACATGCTGCGCTCAAAAGTTGCCACCACATCATCGGCATTGTTGATGCCTTCGCGTTTGAGGTAACGCTCGGTGCGTTTTACGGCTTCTTTCAGAATGGATAGGTCTAAATGTATGGTTTCTTCCACTCCCGGACGTTGCACTTTAATCACCACCCATTCACCGGTTTTGAGGCGCGCCTTATGCACCTGCCCAATGGAAGCAGAAGCGATGGGTTTATCCTGAAACTCATCGAACAGTTCTTCAATTTTTTTACCTGTTTCGCGCTCAATTATTTCTCTCGATTTGGCAGAATCGAAAGGGGGCACTTTGTCCTGAAGTTTTTCAAGTTCTTTGATGAGCGTATCGGGCAAAATATCGGGGCGATTGCTCAGCACCTGAGCCAGTTTTACAAAAGTGGGTCCCAATTCTTCGGCTGCCATTCTTACCCGTTCATAGCGCGAATAATCGAGGGCGGGACGATTTTTTCGCATCCACGAAAGGCGGGTGCGCTCGGGCACAAAATTGCGCATGGTGGAGTTGGCAATGACATCTTCAAAACCGTATTTCACGAGAATCATAATGATTTCGCGCATCCGGGCTATGTTTTTGAAGGTATTGCTATTGAAAAGCATCGTAGAAAATAAATTGAAATGCGAAAATAGCCCGAAATGAGTGATTCAACGGATTTATACGTGTAAAAATGAATTTATAAGTTGCATTAAGTTGGCGCATCTTTGCATCGAATAAAAATTCTACAGCACATTTTTTGACCATTCAGATGGAAATCAACCTCGAAAAATTCAAAGCCAAATCGAAACAACTTTCGGCAGCCAATAAAAAATTTCTGAGTCAACTTAATAAAAGCCGCCCGAAAAATTTAGACGATACCGTGCATGAAATTCATGAGGAGGTATTTGCAGAAACCGATTGCCTGCAATGTGCGAATTGCTGCAAAACCACCAGCCCTATTTTTTACCAAAAAGATATTGAACGCTTAGCCAAACATTTGAAAATTAAACCGGGAAAATTCATTGAGCAATATTTGCATATTGATGAAGACAAGGATTATGTGCTGAATGAAGCCCCCTGCCCTTTCTTAGATGCCGAAAATTATTGCATGGTGTATGAGCATCGTCCTGCTGCCTGCCGCGAATACCCGCACACCGACCGGAAACGGTTTTATCAAATTACCGAACTGACTTACAAAAACACGTTGGTATGTCCGGCTGCGCTTGAAATTGTAGAGCGCCTCAAGAAAGTATTTTGAAAAAATTATTTTGAAACTGCCGCAGGTTTTTTGGTTTTAGCCGAACCATTCAAATGTTTGCCATTTTTAGCATTTCCGTTTTTAGTGTGCCCGTTCAAATCATGACCGTTTTTGGAATGACCATTTTTAGCGTGTCCGTTCAAAGCATGTCCGTTTTTGCCATTGAGATGTTTTTGTTCCGTTGTTTCGGGTTCGTCCTTCACCAACTCTTTCATGGCATCCCAATATTCTTTTCCGTAGGAAACAAAAATTTCGCTGCCGGCAGGAATACTTTTGGTGGCAACGATGTATGGCACTTTCTTGATAATCTGATATTCGGCATTATTATTAATGCCTTTGATGCGCGAAAAACCTTTGGCATCATTAGCATAGCGGGCTAAAGAATCGAATTGAGGATAGGCATCAATGCAATTTTGGCTGTTAATGTAAAAGAAGTAGGAAGCTCTGTGCAATTCACCTTCATCGCATCTGCGCTGACACTCTTTCCAGGTAACATACTCGCCTTCGTATTCACAAATCTTATCGCCCTTTTTAAATGCGGTGTCAGTAAATAGTCCTTTTCCCGAGCCGGGCAATGTTGATTCTTGAACAAAAAGCATAATGGGGGTTTAAAAAATGAAAGTGCAAAAATCAGCATTCTGTAACGATATACAAGTGAATTGCAAAGTATTTATTGTAAAATGTTGAAAATACTTTTTGGAATGTAAGCTTCGCTGTTCATATAGTTTGATTGAAAAAAAATCCCGCAACAAAATTGCCGCGGGATTTTTAAGAGTTGTTCCGGAATTACATCTTAAAAGCAAATCCAAGATTGATGATACTTTTTCCCCATCCAAACTCTCCGTTAACACCTACCTTATCGGTAAAGTAATAACGAATACCTGTGTGAAATCCACCGAATGCAAGTGGCACCACACGAGTTTCATTATCTCTGAAATAAACAAAAGCAACACCGCTTCCCAAACTTCCTCCGAAATAAATATCAAGTTTGTCGGCATGAATATTTTTTCCTGATTTATCGGCTATGAGTTGGTAAAAATGAAAATTGGAAACAAAACCAATGGGCACATTCATTTCGCCTGAATAGCCATAATTCCAACGGCTTCTGCCGCCAAATCCGGTAGTGAATCCAATTCCTACATACTTATGTATGCCGAATTCTCCCTGAAAATTAACTTGCCCTGTTAATGGTCTATACCATCTATTGTCTCTTAAATGTCGGGGATATCCATGAACAGGATGCCAATAATAATACCTGTCGTCAATATGATAAAAACTTGAAGCGCCTATTCCTAATGATAAAACTTTTGAATTTTTCTGCCATGCCTGCGCCTTAGCATGGTTTAATGATAGCCCGATTGCAGCAACTACCATTAATACAAAGAATAACTTTTTCATAACGGTAAATTTTGGTTATGCAAAAAAAATACAAACTTCCTGCCAACAGTATAAGAGTTAAAATACTGATGCTTTAAAATTTCTCATTAACTTTTAATTAATGATATTGACAATTCTGATTTTTAATAAAAAATCCATTTGAGCCTTAATTGAAAGCTTATTGTTACCAAACACCTTAAAACGCTTTGTAAATCAACAAATTATTTTATCTGCATCATTTTAAAATAAAAGATATTTACAACTACACTTTTGAATAATCAATTTGCCAATACCATCGTTTCTTTGCATATGGTTTTTTTAAAAAAAATATCGAAGAATGTTTTGATAACACTTCTTATGATGGTGTTCGTTTTCCTATTGCTTCATCTTTTGTTTCCGCTGAAAGTAAACGTGCATTATTCTACCATTGTAGAAGATAAAGATGGTTATGTAATTCACGCGTTTCTCGCGGCAGATGATAAATGGCGCATGAAAACCGGCATTGATGAAATTTCACCCGTGCTCAAAAAAACTTTGCTTTACAAAGAAGACAAATACTTTTATTATCACTTCGGTATTAATCCGCTGGCTTTGGTGCGGGCAGCAGTAATGAATACTTTTAAAATGAGACGCACTTCGGGTGCATCTACCATCACTATGCAGGTGGCGCGTTTGCTGCATCCTAAGCCCCGCACCTATGGCAACAAATTCATCGAAATGTTTCGGGCGGTACAGTTAGAAATGAAATTTTCTAAAGACGAAATTTTAGAGCTTTACTATAATCTGGTTCCTTACGGGAGCAATATCGAAGGCATCAAATCTGCTTCCATTATTTATCTGCAAAAATCTTCCGAACTGCTTTCATTGGCTGAAGCAACGGCACTTTCTATTATTCCCAATCGTCCTTCTTCCTTAGTGCCGGGCAAGCACAATGATTTGATAGTGCAGGAGCGAAACAAATGGTTGCTTAGGTTCGGCAAAGACAAATTATTTTCTGAAAACGAAATTGCTGATGCACTCAATGAAAACTTTGATGGCTGGCGGCACGATGCGCCCAAACAGGCACCACACTTTTCCATCAGAATGAAAAACAGTAGTAACGATGCGGTGATAAAAACGCATTTGAATCTGAAATTTCAATCTGAAACAGAAATATTGGTGCGGCATTACATTAAAGGCATTTATATGCAGGGCATCAGAAACGCGGCTGTGGTGGTCATGGAAAATGAAACAGGAAAGGTGATTACTTATGTCGGCTCGGCAGATTTTCATAATAACGAAGATGGCGGTCAGGTGGATGGTGTGCGAGCAGTGCGACAACCGGGCAGCACGTTGAAGCCTCTGTTATATGGCATTTGCATGGATGAGGGGCTTATTACTCCAAAAACAATCATCACCGATGTGCTGACATACATAGGCGGCTATCGCCCCGAAAACTATGACAAGAAATTCAATGGAAATGTAACTATGGAATTTGCCTTGATGAACTCGCTGAATATTCCTGCCGTGAAAATGTTGCACCGCTTGGGTAAAGAGCAGTTGATAGAAAAACTTTCGCAATGTCATTTCAGGCAAATTAAAAAAGACCGCGAGAAGCTTGGGCTTTCTTTGATTCTTGGTGGGTGTGGAGTTACACTCGAAGAAATGACTTCGCTTTTCAGCATGTTTGCCAATAAGGGAAAATTTCAAGTTCCGGTGTATATGCAAAGTGATACCTTGAAAAATGAAACGGCTATACTTTCTGCTGAAGCAAGTTTTATGATTACCGAAATAATTTCAAAAATTCAGCGTCCCGATATGCCTGCATCATGGGAGGCGGGAAGAAATGCTCCGCGCATTGCATGGAAAACCGGAACTTCTTATGGAAGAAGAGATGCCTGGAGTATGGGTTACAATAAAAAATATACCGTAGGAGTTTGGGTGGGCAATTTTTCGGGCATAGGCGCACCCGATATTAATGGCGCACAAATAGCCACGCCTTTGCTTTTCAAAATATTCAATATCATAGACCTCAAACCCGAAAACGATTGGTTCGATTTGCCCGAAAATTGTAAAGCCCGTTTGGTTTGCTCCGAAAGCGGGTTGCTCCCGAATGATTTTTGCGAAAGCACCACTATGGATTATTTTATTCCGTTAGCATCTACCATGCGCGTTTGCAACCACATGAAAGAAGTGCTGTTGGCTGCCGATGAATCGTTTTCCTACTGCATGAATTGTGTGCCGGCAACCGGCTATAAAAAACGATTATATAAAGTCATTGCTCCCGAAATGCAAACTTACTTTGAGTCGCAGGGCATTCCTTATCAGCGCATTCCTCCGCATAATGCTCAATGTGAAACCATGTTTGAATCGGGCAGTCCGAAAATCACTTCGCCCATTCACGGTTTAGAATATCTCATTGACAAAAATTCACCCGAACCGATTCAACTGAGTTGCGATGTGTCTAACGATGTGGAACAGGTGCATTGGTTTATCAATAATCGTTTCTTTAAAACCACTCCGGCAAAAGACAAAATATTTTTTATTCCTACGGAAGGAAAAACAAAAATTTCGTGTACCGATGATAAAGGCAGAAATACAGATATAAGAATTGAAGTGAGAATGGTGAAGATTTGAACCATAACTCTCAGACACATCACTGAATGAATTACTTTGCTTTCAAACTTTTCATCTCACCAAAGTAAGATTGCCTTTCTCTATGATGAATTCGCCATCGTATGTAATGGCTTTGGCATAATAGGTATAAACTTCTGCGGGTGCAGGTTCGCCTTTGAAAGTGCCATCCCACCAACCATTCAGGTCGTTAGTTTCCCAAACTAATTGCCCCCAGCGGTTGAATACGCGCAAGCCTTCAAGTTTGGCAATATTCAACGCCCGGATAATTCTGAAGCGGTCATTACGCCCATCATTATTGGGCGAAAAAGCCGTGGGCACCACCAACAAAGTTCTCACGATTACGAATATCTGAACCGTGTCCCTATTCACACATCCGTTGAAATCGGTTACAGTTAAAATATAATCGGTTGTATTCAGCGGGCTTGCTGTTGGCGCGCGCGAAGTAGAATCACTCAACGAAATTCCCGGAGTCCAGAAAAAATCATATCCGGCAGAGCCGTTAAGCACGGTAGATTCGGAGCGGTAAATAGTATCATCAATGCCTGCATTGACAAAGGGAAGCTGAAACACTTCTACATTTACTGTTAATGTATCGTCAAAACAATCATTGGCAATGCGCACAAAATATTGCGTAGTGGAAGACGGGCTTGCCAGCGGATTACTTGCGGCAGCATCATTCAATCCTGTTGCCGGAAACCATTCATAATACAAGCCTCCCCCGGCATTCAACTGCACGGTGTCCTTAGCGCAAATAAAAGTATCGCCCGAAGCAAACGGAACAATGGGCGACTGAACATTGATAGTAACCGTATCGGTATTCGGACAACCCTGCACACTTACAACTGTTAAAACAAAAGTTGTGGTATCTGTAATGTTTGCTGTGGGATTTGAAACAGTGGAATCGTTCAGCACATCACCGGGCGACCACGAGTATGACACTCCTCCCGAGCCGTTTAATTGATAAAGACTGCCCAAACAAACATAATCGTCTGCTCCTGCATTTGCCGGTGGTAAAGGAAACGCAACTATATTAAATGCTCCCGAAGTGCTACATTGGTTACTGTCTGTAACAACTACCGTAAAGGATTTCGATTGTTCAATAATCACTATCGGGTTTTCAATATTCAACAACGTATCGCCTGCCGATGAATACCAGTCGTACTGTTCGCCTCCAGAAGCAAATAATTGAATGGTATCTCCTTCACAAACTTCTGCATCGGGCGAATAATCAATAACGGGAAGCGGATAAACGGTGATGTTTTTCGTAACCGTATCCTTACAACCGAAATCGGTAGTTACAATAAGTGTGAGCGTAAATGTTTGAAGCGAATTATATGTAGCATTAAACGAACTGTTATTATTTACATTAACTCCATTAGCGCGCCAATCCCACGTTACTATATTATCGAAAGGTAATGTGCTGCTATCGAAAAAATTGATGGGTGTATTGATACAGGTAGGTGTATTTTCAAAATCTGCATCAGGCTTCGGATGTTGCACTACCGTTCGCGAAAGCGTGTCCCGACAACCTTTAGAAGAGGTGGAAATAAGCGTAACATTATATGTTCCGGGGCTATTGTATAGATGTTGGGGGCTTTGTGTAGTGCTGGAGTTACCATCACCAAAATTCCATGTCCAGGAATTCACATCATTAAACGTTGAAACGGTTTGGTCTGTAAACGCAATGGGTATGCCCTCGCATTGTTCAGTAAAATTGAAACCTGTAACAAAGTTAGGATAAATTCGAACCAAAACTTTTGTAGTGTCAGCACATGCATAGCCCGGATTCACCACAAGCGTAACAATATAATAGCCCGTATCGGGGTAAGTATAAGCAGGTTGAAAAAGTGTAGAGGTATCCGTGTTAGTTCCTAAAACACCAAAGTCCCAATGATAATAAGTGCCATTAATACTGGTGTTTACAAAGTTGATGGTGAAATCGCTGCACTCATAAGCATACACTCCGGCAGTTCCCACGGCAGCAGGGTCGCTCACATTAAGAGTAGGAATACGAGCCTGAACATTGGTTTGGCATTGCGTAACATTAAACTGAAAATCGCGCCTTACTTCTCCAATTAACACATTGCCACGAAACTCTTTCACACATACGCCCACTACATACTGCCCTATTTGATTCGGTGTGCCGGTAAGCAGCCCCGTGTTTCTGTCAATAGACAATGGCGGATTTGATGCTAACTGATAATTATTGTTGTAAGGACCCAACCACTGCACCGGAAGATAAGGAGGGAAAGATGGCGTGAAAGGTTGTGGATCAGTTTGATCGGCACCCGTGTTAGGCGTACAAAGTTCATATTCCAGTCGGTCGCCATCGGGGTCGTTGGCAGAATGGTCAAAAATAATTTGCTCTCCTGCACAAACTACTATAGGTGGAAACTGATTAAACACCGGAGAATTATTGCAATTGGTTTGCGGTCGGGTATCAATTCGCACGGTATAGGTAGCTCCGGTATTGCTGGGCGTAATAATATTGTTTATCGTATGATTTCGGCAGCACCGCTGATATGCCACCGTAAATACTTCATTTATCGGCAGGGTAACAATAAATTTATACACCCCTTCTTCCACACAAACATTGGCAGGAGCCTGCCCGCAGGGACTTCCAGTAACGGGCGGAATATTACGCCTCGATTCAAGATACACTTCGTAGCGGTTGTATAACAAATTCAACTGGTCGAAAAGCCCGATAAAAGCAGGGTTATCAAAATCTGCCACATTAGGACCGGTGGCAAAACAGTCTTTATAAACTTTAAGTGTAATCTCATATTGATTATTTCCCAAACAACGGTAATAAAAATCGCCTCCAACAATATGTGCAGCATGGAGCGAAAGCGAGCAGCAAACAATAAACAATATGGATAGAAGGTTTTTCAAAAACTAAAGCATAACATGTTTTAAAGTTATAAAGTTTAAGCGTATCAGTGCCGAAAAAATTTAGCGAATCAAAGTTATGCTTCCCTTTCGCTGAATTTTTGAGCCATCGAGAAATGAGGCATTAACATGATAGACATATACTCCGGGCTTCAGTTCCTTTCCTACAAAAGTTCCGTCC
This sequence comes from uncultured Chitinophagaceae bacterium, assembly GCA_964518215.1. Taxonomy (GTDB): domain Bacteria; phylum Bacteroidota; class Bacteroidia; order Chitinophagales; family CAIOSU01; genus CAYSGX01. Next base: position 22,158 of record CAZFFP010000008.1, on the reverse strand, counting down.
CAATGATTATTGATGTCGTTAGCGCTGAACATCAACGACCCCCACCGGTCGAAAATTTTTATTCCGAAATCAACTACCCCAAGGGCACTAATCACAAACATATCATTAATGCCATCGCCATTGGGAGTGAAAGCGTTGGGTATGTATATTATTTTTTCGGTGCTCACCTCTACGGTAAATGTAGTGGATGCCACACATCCGTTTTCATCTGCCATGCTCACAGTATAAACAGTGCTGAATACGGGTGCTGCCAATGTGCTCTCACAATTGTTGCAATCGAGCCCTTCAGAAGGGGTCCAAATATAATCGGCAATGGAAACATTATTTGTAAACGATTCGGTAATCACCAAAACTTCCTCGCCTAATTTAATTTCATAAGTTTCCTGTCCGGTTCGTATCCAGATGGGTGCAGGCTGAATAAGAGAAACGGTGGCGCTGGTAGAACAGCCGTTTCCGTCAGTTACGGTTACATGGTAAGTTCCTTCGGGAAGATTATCAATAAATTCGGAGTTGCCCGGAACATTCCAGATGTATGTATATGGTGCAACGCCACCATTAATGGAAACCGTTGCAGAGCCGTTACTGTAACCGTAACAACTGATTTCGGAAGCTGTAATACTGCTTTGAATGATATTCGGTTCAACAATATTCACTGTAGCTGAAGTGGTGCAAGAGTTATTGTCCGAAACCGATACCTCATAAATGCCCGGAGGCAAATTATTGAAATTGCCGTCTGCCGAAGTATATAAAGCACCATTGTTTTCGGTAGAAAATTCATATTCCGGCAATCCACCACTAACTGAAGCCGCTATGGCTCCATCTTCAGCGCCAAAGCAACTGATGTCGGTAGCCACAGCCGACAATTGTATCAAGTCAGGTTGGGTGAGTGTTACCGTGGTGTCGTAAGTGCAATTGTTATCGTCAAGTATTGAAATGCTGAAAGTGCCGGCAGGAACCAATCCCGAAATATTTGAATTGCTCACGGCAGGCTGCCAGTTATAGGTATAGTTGCCCCCAACATCGGGAACAATTTCAATGACTCCCGAATCTCCATAACACAATATTTCTGTTGTGTTTATCGAAAAGGTTATAGCGTCAGGTTGGGTTAACTCAATGGTAATGCTTTCGGTGCAGGAGTTACTGTCGTTTACAAGCAGCGTGTATGTTCCGGCAGAAAGACTGTTGCGGTTTTGGGTAACGATGCCGTCATCCCATACGAAATTGTAAGGCGTTATACCACCACTCACGCTGATAGTAATGGAGCCGTCATTCCCATTATAGCAGGTAACATTAGTGTGCGTTTCAGAAATAATCATAGCATCCGGCTCGCTAATAGTTTCATTCACCGATACTAAACATCCGTTCGCATCTTCCACGTTGCCCGAATAAATCCCCGGAGGCAGGTTTTGAAGGGTTGTTCCTGAGGAAGGAATCTGATTGCCCATGAAAGAATATGGTGAAGTACCACCGTCAGGAATAATGGTGAGAGAGCCGTTGTTCAGCCCGTTGCAGGTAACATCTGTAGAAGTTGTAACAACCGAAAGCGGGGTTGCTGGTTCGGAAATGGAAATAGTATCATTCGTTTCACAGCTGTTTGCATCGCTAATGGTCACAAAATAAGTTCCTGCCGCTAATCCCACAGGATTATTTCCATTTACTGAAGCCGGACTCCAATTGTAGGTATAGGCAGGCGTTCCTCCGGTGGTATTAATCAAAATACTGCCGTCCGAATTTCCATAACAAAGCACATCCTGCACTGTTAAGGTGTGCGAAACAGGAGTCGGCTCGGTAATGGTGGTGGAGCCTGAAATAGTGCAGCCATTATCATCGGTTACTGTAACATTATAAGTGCCGGCATACAAATCAAGATTGGTTTGTGCGGGAGAAATATTGTCCCAGTAATAGGTGTAAGGCGGTGTCCCTCCGGTAACATTGGCGGTTGCGCTTCCCTTGCGCGACTGATAACAACTATCATTGATGGCAACAATATTCAGAGTAAGTGTTGGAGGTCCGGTAATATTTCCGGAGAGAACAGCAATACAGCCTGCATTATCGGTAACAGTAACAGAAATCGCTCCGGCAGACAGACCATTATTTACCGGATTATTTTGATTGTTGATGCTCCAATTGTAACTGTAAGGTGGCGTTCCACCTGACGAAACAGAAACAATGGCAGAGCCGTCATTGGTGCCCGCGCAGGAGGTGTTTAAGGTAGTAATAGAAGCGCTGATAGCCGCAGGGGGCTGAGAAATGGTAATGGATCCCGAGAAAGCGTTAGCAGGATTGGCATCGGAATAGTTGTAAGTATAAGTACCCACTGAAAGTCCGGTTACGGTAGCTCCTGTGGGTCCGTGGTTCCATGTAATGTTAGCTGGAGGTGAACCTCCGGTTACTGTCAGCGTTGCAGTTCCGTTATTTCCTCCAAAACAACGCACGTTGGTTGAAGATGTGGAGGCATTAATGCCGCAAGGCAAACTTCCTACTGTTTCTCTATATTGAAGCAGTGCTGAACATCCGTTAGCATCAGTAAAGTCGGCTATATAAGTTCCTGGAGCAAGCCCGGTTCTGGTAGCCCCTGCTACACCCGCCCAATTTACATTCTGATAGGGAGGCGTGCCTCCTGAAATAGAAATGGAAACACTGCCATTATTTAATCCGCAACTGGCAGCAGTACTGGTGGTGGTTGCAGTGAGCGGTGTGGGCTGACTAAGAGTGTATTGCCCTGTGGTAGTACAAACTCCATCGGTTACGGTAACTGTGTATGTTCCTGCGGAAGCGCCTACATAATCTGTTTGGGTTGTTCCATTACTCCAAATGTAAGAATAACCTCCATATCCTGCAGCAGCGCCAAAGCCGGATGAAGCAGTTGTAATAATACTTCCGTTACTGCCTCCGTTGCACGGAGGCTGATTTAAAACAGAAGAAATTATAATAGAGTCTACAATGGTAACCGGTCGTGAAAATTCTATGGCGCACCCACTAATATTGGTAATCACTAATGTAACATTGTAGGTGCCGATTCCTGAATAGGTATGTACCGGATTTTGCTGCGATGAAGTATTACCATCACCAAAATTCCATGCCCACGACTGAATAGAGCCGACATTGCTCGTAGAAACATCTGTAAATTGAATGGTGGGTGAACAAGATTGATAGTTTACACCAGCTACCCAACTGGAAATACTTTCTACGCAAACTCTCTGCTCATTAGTGCCGCCACCGGTGGCGCCTGTCCAGCCCCAGTTGACGATTGGATTTCCGCAGAAATATGAATTGACTATATCCGGAATAACTGTACTAAGCCTTAAATTACCATTCAGATACACAGAAAAAGTATTGGAGTTGACATCCCACACCACTCGCGCAGTATGATTTTGGCAATTATCTAAATTACCCGAATTGGGCAAAGCCGGAACCGGACCCGCTACATTATGATTGTATTGCCCGTTTGAATTGAAAGCAATATGATGATAACTCGGGTCATTTACATTAGAATTGGTATAAGTGTCAAACTCTACAGCAAACGAGCATGGTTGATTGGTTCCCGCATATCCTAACCCCTCGCCTCTATTGCCCAAACCCTGAGGGTTCGATGTAAGAGCAAATGTGATTCCGTCTGCACCACTTCCATTATTACAACCCAAAAAAATTGAAAAAGTGTAATCAAAGGAGTTATTCAGGTTAATGGTCTGGTTTTGAAAAATAGCCCCCGCCTGATTGTTGGCATTGGGTGTGAGCATAAAACAATCACATCCGCTCATTTGAGATGCATTCCCAAGCACTGTATAGTTTTGTGCCAAAACTTCAAACCTCTGGACAAATAATAAAAAAACACAACCAATAAGTAAAGCTTTTTTCTGAATCATTCTTTTTTGAGATTGGATACACAAGATAACAAGATTTCAAAAATTACAGGTTCCAACTTTAAAGTAATTAAACCTATACAAAAGCATAGTGAAATCAGAAAAAAATCTGCCGCTAATTGTATTAACAAATTTTACCCCCCGCATCATGATACACTCCAACAATGCGAATTAAATTACGTTAGTTATTTTCACAGCCACATAAAGAGTTTAACGATATGATGATTTCGCGTTTTTTGATTGCAGCTATGCTGATGTTTGTCTTCACTTCCTATCAGGTTGAAAAGCAGGATTCGGAAAAAGAAAAAGTATTGGGGCAGGTGATTCAGCAAGCCATTACTTCCGGGCATTTTCTACCTATTCAATTCGATGAAAAATTTTCGCAGCGCAGTTTTGAACTATATCTCAAACGCATGGATATCAGAAAACAGTTTTTCACCCAACAAGATGTTCAGCAGCTCGAAAAATTCAAAAATGAAATTCATCGCCAAATCATTTCCGGTGAATATGCTTTAATGGATGCCGCCACAAAAATCATGACCGAACGCATTGAAAACACCAAAGGTTTCTACAAAGAAATTTTGAGCAAGCCTTTCGATTTTACCGAAAACGAATTTCTCGAAGTGAATCCCGATAAGATGGCTTGGGCAAAAGACCTTGACGAATTGAAATTGTTTTGGAAACGCACATTAAAATATCAAACCATTACCCGGCTGAACACACAAATAGATAATCAGAAGAAAGCGGAAGAAAACAAAGACACCACTTTCACCATCAGAACTTTTGAAGAAATGGAAGCCGATGCCCGCGAAAAAGTATTAAAAAGTATAGATACCTGGTTTTCGCGTTTAGAAAAACTCGACCGTGTTGACCGTCAGGGCGAATTTTTCGATGCCGTAGCTATGGCAACCGATCCACACACCAATTATTTCGCTCCGAAAGAAAAAGAAAACTTCGACATCAGTATGTCGGGGCAGTTAGAAGGTATTGGCGCCACCCTGCAAGAAAGTGATGGCTATATTAAAGTAATTAACATTGTTCCGGGCAGCCCTTCGTGGAAACAAGGCGAGCTCAAAGTAAACGACCTCATTCTTTCTGTGGCACAGGGAAATGAAGAAGCGGTATATATTGTAGGCATGAGAATAGATGATGCCGTGCGTTTAATTCGAGGAAAGAAAGGAACGGAAGTGCGCCTTACATTGAAAAAAACCGATGGCGAAATCAAAACCATTTCAATCATTCGCGATGTAGTGGTGATTGAAGAAACCTATGCCAAGTCTGCCATTCTGAAAAAAGAAAATGACAAACAAAATGTAGGCTATATTTATTTGCCAAAGTTCTATGCCGACTTCAATAAAAAAGACGGGAAAAAATGTTCGGAAGACATTAAAACCGAACTATCGAAACTCAAGTCGGAAAACATTCATCACCTCGTGCTCGACCTGCGCGATAATGGTGGCGGCTCGCTACAAGATGTAGTGGACATTATGGGCTTGTTCATCACCACAGGACCGGTGGTTCAGGTGAAATCGCGCACCGGCACGCCTTATGTGCTTGCCGACCAGGACCCCGCCATTCATTTCGATGGAAAACTGATTGTAATGGTGAATGAAGTAAGCGCTTCGGCTTCAGAAATTCTTGCAGCAGCCGTTCAGGATTATGGCAGAGGCGTGGTGATAGGCAGCGCTTCCACTTTCGGAAAAGGAACCGTGCAGCGGGTAGTAGATTTAGACAACTATCTGAATCAAAATTATTTTTACATGCGCCCCTTAGGTTCGCTCAAACTCACCAATCAAAAGTTTTACCGAATCAACGGAGGCACCACGCAACTCAACGGGGTAAATTCTGATATTATATTGCCCGGAAATTTCAGATACATCAATATTGGCGAAAAAGAATTAGACTATCCCATGCAATGGACCGAAATTTCTGCCGCCACTTATGCCCGTTATCAAAAACCGGTTTCCAATCTTAATGAGTTGAAGAAAAACAGCGCGGAGCGGGTAAGCAAAAATCCAACCTTCGCTTTAATAGAAGAAAACGCCAAATTCCTGAAAGAACAACGCGACAATACCCAAATTCCGCTGAACCTTAAAGAGTATCAAAAACGTCAGGAAGAAATAAAAGCCCGCAACAAAACTTTTGAAGACATCAAAAAAGAAATAACCGAATTAAACTCTATTCCGCTGAAAGCCGATATGCCCCGCATGGAAAGCGATACTACCTATAAAAGAAGAATGGAAGACTGGATGAAAGACCTGAAAAAAGATGTTTACCTCCTTGAAGCTCTCTCGATTATGAAAGAAATGAAATAGTGTGAATATTGAGGGCGCTTATAAGGTCCGCAAAATTTTGATTAAGGCCGTGCTTAACTTGTAGAACAATACTAACCTTAACCTAGAATTATTGATATGCCTGTTTTTCGGAGTTGATTATAAAATCCACATCATAGACGCCTTCTCTAAGAAGAATTCGCGAATATCCTAATGCATTTGCGAATTCATTACCCCATTGGAGCATCCGCTACGACCCTACATGAAATTTAGTATTGAATAATAAGTAGCTGCTTTACAATATTTACTTAACCAAACCCTCAAAAATTCTGCACTGAACTGAAATAGTTGCCCAAATGTCCCGCTTTCAGCTATCAACCGTAAGTAGAATATTGCCCGGAAAAAAGAAAGGTTGATAATTCGGTTTTAATTTTTTACTCATGTTTCGATTTTAATCTTATTTTTACCTGCAAACTTTTGGATTATGAAATTTTCGATTGATAAGAAAGATAAATACTGCATTTTCAAGTTGGATGACGAAAAGCTGAACACGCTGAATGCCCCCAAACTGAAATCTGAATTAGTGATTCTGAATGCCGGGGGTGTGAAAAACATTATTCTCGACCTGTCGGAAGTAACGTTTGTTGATTCATCGGGGCTGAGCGCCATTCTGATTGGTAACCGCTTGTGTAAAAATGTAAACGGCACATTCGTTATTACAAAACTGAACGAGTATGTGCTGAAGCTGATTAAAATCTCGCAACTCGACTCCATACTCAATATTACACCAACCGTAGAAGAAGCTGTTGATTTGGTGATGATGGAAGAAGCCGAGCGTGAGGCGAAGTAGCTTGTTTGGGGTGTAAAAGTTATAAAGTTCAAAAGTGAAAAAGAACTGTAAGTCTGCTACTTTTCAACCTTATAACTTTATAACTCAATCATTTTTTAAGTAACTCTGTTTTGCGATTTCCTTTTTATCTTCATCGGAAATCAATTTAAAATCATCAATGGGTTTTTCGGTTACTATTTTGGGAAGCAATTCGGCAGTGCCCGCCAACGGTCGGCATCCTACTTCACAAATACTTTCTATTAAAGAGCATCTGCTCATGATAGATTGTGGCGAAGGCACACAAATGCAAATTGCTAAATATCATATCCGCGCCTTTCGCATCGAGCATATTTTTATTTCGCATCTGCATGGCGACCATTATTTCGGGTTGGTCGGGCTGATTACTTCTTTCAATCTGAATAAACGCGAACGACCACTCACGGTTTATTGCCCCGATGGTTTGGAAGAAATTGTGAGGCTGCAACTGAAGCACTCCAAAACAGAATTGAAATTCGATTTGAAGTTTGTGGCAATTACTCCCGAAAACGGAAAAGTGATTTTTGAAAACAACGATTTTTCGGTGAGCACGCTCGAAATGAATCATCGTATTCCGTGTGCCGGTTTTGTTTTTCGCGAAAAAATTATGGGCAGAAAAATTGTGGGCGAAGCCATCGAGAAATACGAGGTGCCTCATGCTTTTATTCCCGAACTGCGTAAAGGAACAGATTATGTGAAACCCGATGGAACCGTAATTAAAAACGATTTGCTCACCACAGCGCCTCCCAAACCGAGAAGCTATGCGTTTTGCACCGATACGAGTTATCTCGAAAGCATTGTTCCGTTTATAAAAAATATTGACCTGCTGTATCACGAAGCTACCTTCACATCAGATTTGCAGGAGCGTGCCAACGAAACGTTTCATTCTACTGCCCGCGAAGCTGCCACCATTGCGCTGAAAGCTGAAGCGAAAAGATTGTTGTTAGGGCATTTTTCCGCACGCTACATAGAACTCGACCATTTATTGGCAGAAGCCCGCGAAGTATTTCCCAATGCCGATTTGGCTAACGAAGGTTTGGTTTTTACGGTGGAGCAGGAAGGGTAAATGATTACATTCCATTCGGTCCCAACTTTTCAATATTATATCCTTTGGGATAGGTTTTGTTTTTCAGTTGCGTTCTTAAAAATGGTTGGGTTCTTTTCAGAAGCATTCGTAACACCACAATTCTCATTTTGAAAAAACTATTCACCAAAAACCGAATCCATGCCGGAGGATTTTTATAACCCATTGCCCGAATAAGATTTTCGTCCATTATTGAAAAAACAAAAGGCTTTGCCAACGAAAAAAGAGGCGTGGGCAAATACCATCCTAAAAGCAATTGTATGGTAGCATCGCCCACTTTTTTGTTTTCTGGAGCAAACACAAAATTTCTTTTTTGATAGTCTTCATAAAATTCAAACAGTGTTTCGCTCTTTTCAGGTATGTTTTCAATGTGCATGGCTTTGCCTATGTCCTGCCAAATTTTGTATCCGGCTATCAGTTCTTTTTCATGAAGTTTGCGCCAGCCGTATTTATCAATCCATCGTTTTGGTTCAAACACAAAAGTGCTCAACACAAACAAATAATCTTCGTTAGAAATATTGAAATGTGAATGAATGAAATTCAAGCGTTCAATGGTGGCTTTGCCCCGTCCGCTGTCAATGCCGTTTTCAAGAATTTCGCTCAAAATCAAATCGGTGTCGTCATATCTTTTCTGCGGAAATTTTTCAAACTGTCTGCTGCTGTGCAGAATTTTTGAAATAGATGGAGATGCAAAAGTTTTGAACAATGCCAGTTCTAATGCCCGGTTATAATCCCACGGAAAATCATACATGGTGCTCAGGCGCGAAATTTCCCAATGGTCGTTTTCGGGGTCGAGTTGTTTGATTTTTTTGAGAGCGAAAGAATCTTTCATATTTGAAATTTACGAAACAATTACGTTAATACGATTGTCTGTTGAACATAACAGTTAACTTAGTTTTATAAAATCTCCTTATGAAAAAATTCAACCCTACATTTCTTATCAGCGCCATGGTCGGTTTGGTATTTTTTTCCGAAGGCATACAAAAGTTTTTATTTCCTGAAATAAACGGAGCCGGAAGGTTTGAACGCTTGGGCGTTTTTTATCCGCACATCATGGGTTATGTTATTGCTGCTACGGAAGTATTGTTTGGAGCTTTACTTTTGTTTCGGTGGAAAATAAAATTTGTGGTGCTGCCGCTTTTAGGCATCATGGCAGGTGCTTGGTTCTATACTAAAGTTCCTTCTTTTTCAGTCAAAGGCTTCTGGACCACGGCTCACGAAGCGCGCACCGATTTTCTTATGACGGTGAGTTTGATTTACCTGTTATGGAATAGTTTGAAAAGAAAATAAAATTCCGTTCGCACAGTGAATTATATCTTTATCGAAAAAATATTATGCCCCGCATTCAACCCATTGCACCCGATGCCATCAATAACGAAATTAAAGCAGCGCACCATTGGCATATCGAAACACACGGCTCGCGCATCACCAATATGAAAGCCACCATGAGTAAGGCGTTGCCTGTTTTCAAAGCCTATATGGAATGGTATCCGTTGTATGAAGAAGTAAAAAAAATAACCGGTGAAAGAGCGGCTTATCTTTTTGCCTTCGCCATTTCGAGCGGTAGTAATTGTCCGCTATGCACTACTTATTTCAGAAAAATAATTATCGAAAAAGGAGAAAATCCTGATGAATTAAATTTAAGCGAAACCGAACAACTGCTGCTCGATTTCGGAAGCGAAATTGCCAATTATAAAGGTTATGTGAACGAAGCCTTGTATGAAAACATCAGTCTGAAATTTTCAGAAAACGAAATCATTTCGCTCGTTGGTTTTGCAGGAATCATGATTGCTACCAATATTTTTAACAATACGCTCGAAGTGGAGATTGATGATTATTTAGCGCCCTTTCTTCCTGCGGAAAAATCATAAAACATGTCATACAATTTAAAAGGAAAAACCGCTTTTATTACAGGCGCGGCACACGGGCAAGGCAGAGCCACCGCTTTGGCTTTGGCTAAAGAAGGTGTGAATATTGCCGCTTACGATGTGGCGAAAAAAATTGAATACCCCGACTATGCTTTCGGCACTTCAGAAGAACTGCAAAACCTGAAAATAGCAGTCGAAAATTCAGGCGCAAAGTGTTTGATTTTTTCGGGCGATGTGCGCGATGCTAAAGCTATTGAACAAGCAGTTGCTCAGACGGTTGATGCATTTAAAACGATTGATATTTTGTTCAACAACGCAGGCATTTGCGCTTACGGGCTTTCGCACGATCTGAGCGAAGAAACCTGGGATGCCATGCTCGATATTAACCTGAAAGGTGCATGGCTGACAGGCAAGTATATTATTCCACAAATGATACAACAGCAAAGCGGAGTTATCATCAACAACTCATCGGTATTAGGATTGCGCGGAGCGAATCGTTTGAGTCATTACGTGGCATCGAAGTGGGCGCTTCGCGGATTAACCAAAGCGTGGGCAATTGAACTGGCACCTTACAATATCCGAACAATTTCTATTCATCCTACGGGAGTGAACACACCCATGAACGATGGCTTGGCTGCTATGGAAGGCGCCACTCCGTTGGAAATTGCCGAGCGCTCGGCAGGCAATCTGTTGCCCGTGCCGTGGGTAGAAGCCGATGATGTGGCGAATGCGGTAGTGTTTCTCGCATCGGACAAAGCACGCTTCGTTACCGGTTCAGAATTTCTGATTGATGCAGGATTAATTACGAAGTGAAGCAATTCAATAGCTCCAATACGGGTGTTTTGAAGAAATAAATTTCAATACTACTCCTTCTTAATTAAGATATTCTCAATATTAGTAGTAGAAAATCCCTCCATCAGCGGAATGGTTTGAACCAAGCCTCCGTGCTGCTGCACCCAGTCGGCTCCAACAATATCTTTTATCTCATAATCGCCCCCTTTCACCAATACATCGGGTGTAATGGTTTCTATGAGTTTCTGCGGAGTGGTTTCGTTAAAAATTACTACTGCCGAAACCACTTGCAAGGAAGCTAACAAAAGCGCTCTTGAAGATTCGTTCATGATGGGGCGATGTTCACCTTTCAATTGTTTTACCGAATGGTCAGAATTTAATCCGACTATCAAAACATCACCTAACTCGGCAGCCTGAGCCAATGTTTGTATATGCCCGGGGTGCAATATGTCGAAGCAGCCATTGGTAAAAACCATTTTTTGGTTCATGGCTTTCCAGAAAATAATCTTTTGAGTAAGACTTTTTTCGGCTAAAATTTTAGCTTTTATGTTTGCGAGCCTGCTCATGATTTGTTGATGATTGAAAGTGCCAACAACGACAAAATACCACTTATTATCACTAAGCCTGTTAGCACTGTCCACATCAACCAACCCATTGCCAAACCAACATCGGGAATACCGTAAAGCGGCAGCAAAATTGCCACTACTGCCGGATAGGCACCCAAGCCACCCTGCACTGCCGCATAAGCAAAGCCGCCAAAAAATAAAACTGCCAAAACGCCTCCTAAGCTTATGGCTGAAGTTTCAGGAATAGCAAAAAAACTCACATATCCTGCAAGGAAATAAAATACCCAAATGATTATGGAGTGAAACATAAATAACAAAGGTTTTTCTGTTTTTAAAACAGAGCGTAAACCTTCTAACATGCCTTTAATAAAGTTGATGATTTTATGAATCCATGTTCTGTCCAACACCACCTTATAAACCACGAATAAACCTACCAAAGTAACCACTGCATAAAAAATGTATGAATACATAGGGTTGTTGCCAAAACTTTCAGTGATTTGTTTGGTAGAAGTAAGACTTTCATAAAACACATCTTTCTGAGTTAAAATCAATATGCCGCCAATAGAAAAAAGTGTGAGCAAATCCACAATGCGCTCTGTTACCATAGTGCCGATGGAACGGTTTACAGGAATGTTTTCGTATTTATTGAGTAAGCCACAACGCATTACTTCGCCCAAACGCGGAAACAATAAATTGGCAAAATACATGACGATTACCGAAAAAAACGTGTTCCAATAGCCCGGATTATGCCCCATAGGTTTGAGCAACATGCGCCAACGTTGTGTGCGGAAATAATTACTGGCTAAGTTGAAAAAGCCGCCCAAAAGCAACCAACTGTAATTGGCGTTGGCAAACGCGCTGCGCATGGTTTCGCGCTCATCATCTGTGAGTTTACTGAATGTGAACCACACAATCAACAATCCTAAACCAAGAGAAAAAACAAATTTGGCGGCTGTTGAAAGGTGTTTTTTCACTGCTGGAAATTACTGTAAGAGGTTGTTTTTGGGGAAAATAAATCGGGGCTGAAAAACTTTAGCTTCTTCGGTATCCATCATGGCGTAAGCAATTACAATAACGATGTCGCCAACAGCGGCTTTTCGTGCGGCAGGACCATTCAGACAAATGACTCCGCTGCCTCTTTCTCCCTTAATTACGTAAGTTTCAAGGCGTTCGCCATTATTGATGTTCACTACCTGAACTTTCTCGTTTACGATGAGGTTGGCAGCATCCATAAGGTCTTCGTCAATGGTAATGCTGCCTATGTAATTGAGGTCGGCTTGAGTAACCTGAACGCGGTGAATTTTAGATTTTACTACTTGTATAAACATGTTGATGCAAAGCTACAAAATAATGTTATCAATGATTTTCGACTATTCAACCAATTTTCCGATGATTTTAGTTCGCTCAAAAACTTTTTCGGTGTGAGGCGCGTCTTTGAGTTCATCGGTAAGGTCTTGACCTGCCCAGTGTTCGTAATGTTTACCATTGCGCCACAGCCTGCTATGCGTAACGTCATAAATGGTTCCTTTGTAGGCTATCCATATTTCGGGCTTGTCGTTGCCGTTGCGCAGCGCTAATTGTGAGCGGGTGAATGTGAGGAGGGTTTCCAAATAAGTTTTTCTTCAGCAAGACTGCAACACTTGTTCAGCCTTCAGCAATCCTTTCTCCAGTAAATATTCGGCAATTTGAATGGCATTGGTAGCCGCGCCTTTGCGCAAGTTATCCGACACCACCCACATGTTGAGTGTGTTGGGCTGTGATTCGTCTCTGCGCAATCTTCCTACAAACACTTCATCGCGGTTGTGAGCATCTTTCGGCATAGGATATTTCAGATTTTTCACATCGTCAGTAACCACTATTCCGGGAGCATTTGAAAGCGTATTTCTTACTTCTTCCAAATCGAAATCGCTTTCAAACTCCACGTTCACCGATTCGGAGTGTCCGCCCATTACCGGAATACGAACCGTAGTTGCCGTAACACGAATGGTATCATCGCCCATAATTTTTTTGGTTTCGTTCACCATTTTCATTTCTTCCTTGGTGTATCCGTTTTCCAAAAACACATCAATATGCGGCAGGGCATTCATGTCAATAGTATAAGGATAAGCTTTTTCTCCATCGTGTTTGCCGGCTCTTTCGTCCATCAACTGTTGCACAGCTTTTACGCCTGTGCCGGTTACGCTTTGATAGGTAGAAACCACCACTCTTTTCACTTTGTATTTGTCATGCAGCGGTTTCAGCGCTACTACCATTTGAATAGTGGAACAATTGGGGTTGGCAATAATTTTATCTTCGGCAGTAAGCACGTTTGCATTCACTTCGGGCACCACCAATTTTTTCGTGGCATCCATTCTCCATGCGGAAGAATTATCAATAACAGTAATGCCCGCTTCGGCAAATTTTGGAGCCAACGCCAAAGACGTGCTGCCACCTGCCGAAAACAAAGCCAGTTCGGGTTTCATTGAAATTGCAGTTTCCGCGCTCACCACTTTGTATTTATTTCCTTTGAATACTACTTCCTTTCCTACCGATTTTTCGGAGGCAACGGGAATCAATTCGGAAACAGGGAAATTTCTTTCTTCCAAAACTTTCAGCATGGCAGAACCAACCAAACCGGTGGCGCCTACTACAACTACTTTCATGTGTGTTTATTTTTGAGGCTGCAAAGTTATGGGTTTCGGGCAAATGATAATGTTGCAAACCAAACAATTAGCTATTATTATACCTGCCATTGTATCTTTGCTCACCAAAACGCAGAAACATTGAAGGTAACAGAACTGCTGCAACAAAGCCAGGACCCGTTTTTCTCTTTTGAAATTTTGCCGCCCCTAAAAGGTAAAAGCATACAATCGGTGTATGACATTTTAGACCCATTAATGGAGTTTAAACCACCTTTTATTAATGTTACTTATCATCGAGCGGAATATACCTATCGGCAAATGCCGGGCGGATATTATCGCAAAGTGATTACCCGCAAGCGTCCCGGCACGGTGAGCATTTGTGCATCTATTATGAACCGCTATAAAGTGGAGGCGGTGCCGCATCTTACCTGTGGTGGCTTTTCGGTGGAAGAAACCGAAGATGCTTTGGTGGACCTGCACTACATAGGCGTTACAAATGTGTTGGCGCTGCGGGGCGATGCGCTGAAATCGGAAAAGTTTTTTTCGCCCGAACCGGGCGGACATGCCTATGCCGGTGATTTGGTGAAGCAGATTCGTAACATGAATCAGGGCATTTATCTGGAAGAAAATATACAGAATGCTTATAAAACCGATTTCTGCATTGGCGTGGCGGGTTATCCCGAAAAACATTTTGAAGCCGACAATATGATTGCCGATTTGAAATACCTGAAACAGAAAGTAGATAATGGCGCAAACTTCATCGTTACTCAGTTGTTTTTCGACAACAAAGTGTTTTTCGATTTTGTGAAGGCTTGCCGCGAGACAGGCATTACCGTTCCGATTATTCCGGGCTTAAAACCACTCACCAAAAAACAACAACTTACTTCATTGCCCAAAATATTTTATACCAATTTTCCAGAAGCACTTTCCAAAGCGGTAGAAGCCTGTGCTACCGATGCCGAAGTGGAGCGTGTGGGCATTGAGTGGAGTATTCAGCAGTGCAAAGAACTCATCAAAAACGGACATCAGTGCCTGCATTACTACACGATGGGTCAGGTGCAAGTAATTACTGAAATTGCCAGAGGGGTGTTGTGAAGACGCATCAACTCATCACATCTTTATTACTGATGCGCACTTTGGCATATTTCAGCATGATGCGTTTTTCGCCAATGCCCGGAAAAAACATGGTAGCTATGCGGCTGTCGCCTGCGCCTTCAAGGTTAAGCACTTTTCCGAACCCGAACTTCTGATGTTCGATTTCCATTCCGGGTTGCAATTGCGAAACATCATCGGGCATAAAATTTTCATCGGGTTCGTAGGCAGTGGGCGCTTTAGAAAATATTTTCTTAGGCTGCGGAAAAACAAAATCTTCCGACTCTTGCAAAGCGGCACGTTTTCTTTCTTCTTTGGAAAGATGCCCTACATTTTGAATGGAAGCAGAGTCAATTTCTTCAACGAAACGGCTCGGCTCGTTGAAGGTCATGTTTCCGAAACGATAGCGCGAAGTGGCATAGGTGAGCGAAAGCCTTTCTTTGGCGCGGGTAATTGCCACATAAAATAAGCGTCTTTCTTCTTCCAAATCTTCGCGGGAATTCACCGAAAGCATGGAAGGAAACAAATTTTCTTCCATGCCCACCACAAACACATTTTTAAATTCCAAACCTTTGGCAGCGTGTATGGTCATGAGTTTCACGTGGTCGGCATTTTCTGCCGAATTGCTGTCGGCATCGGTGAGCAGCATAATATTTTGAAGATATGCGCCTAAGGATTTATCATTAGTCAGTTCGGTTGCGCCCTCCTGCACTTCATCTTCTTCTGAAAATTCTTTAATACCATTGAGCAACTCCTGAATGTTTTCGTAGCGATTCACCCCTTCCACCGATTTATCATTATAAAGGTCGCTAAGCAGTCCGCCCGATTTGGCTATATGTAATGCCAAATCGTAAGCATTTTTTTTATCGAGCAGTGCTGCAAAACTTTTAATCATGATGACGAATTCCTTCACAGGTGTTACCGTGCGTCCGGTGAAATCATACTGATGAATATTTTCCAACACATTCCACAGTGAAATACCTTTTTCATTCGCAATCACCGTTGCTTTTTCTATAGAAGATTTGCCGATACCCCGCACCGGATAATTGATGATGCGCCTCAATACTTCTTCATCTTTATGATTCACGGTAAGCTTGAGATACGCCAATAAATCTTTGATTTCTTTGCGCTGATAAAACGAAATGCCTCCGTATACTTTGTAGGGAATAGATGCCCTGCGTAAGCCTTCTTCAAACGAGCGCGACTGCGCATTGGTGCGATACAAAATGGCGAAATCGCTGTGGTGATCATGATGTCGCATTTTGGTTTCGAAAATGGCATCTGCCACCCACTTGCCTTCATCGTTGTCGCTGAGGGTTTTCACTACTTTTATTTTTTCTCCTTCGCCATTTTCGGTCCATATTTCCTTCGGAAGCTGTTGTTTGTTTTTGGTAATGACCTGATTGGCAGCTTTTACTATGTGTTGCGTGGAACGGTAATTCTGTTCGAGTTTGAACATTTGCGCATCGGGATAGTCTTTCTGAAAATTCAGAATATTGTTAATGTCGGCTCCGCGAAATGAATAAATGCTTTGCGCATCATCGCCCACTACGCAAACATTTTCAAACATATCCGCCAGCTTTTTAACAATCATATACTGCGCGTAGTTGGTATCCTGATACTCATCTACCAAAATGTGCCGAAACTTGCTTTGATACTTGTGCAGCACATCGGGAAAGCGAATGATGAGTTCGAACGTTTTCATGAGCAAATCGTCAAAATCCATAGCGCCCGACATGAAACAACGCTTACAATACATGGCATATATTTCTCCGAAACGCGGTCTGCCCGATGAGTGGTCATCGCTCATCATTACGGCATCCTGTAAATACGCTTTGGGTGTGATGAGCGAATTTTTCGCACCTGAAATGCGGAAATAAATTGTGGAGGGTTTGTAAATTTTATCGTTTAACCCCATTTCTTTAATAATATTTCTCACTACGCTTTTGGCATCTTCGGCATCATAAATAGTGAAGTTAGAAGGGTACCCCAATTTATCGGCTTCGTAGCGCAGTATGCGTGCGAAAATGGAGTGAAACGTGCCCATCCACAAGTTGCGGGCATCACTGCCCACCACTTTTTCGATTCGCTCGCGCATTTCGCGGGCGGCTTTGTTGGTGAAGGTGAGCGATAGTATATTGAAAGGGTCCACACCGCTTTCCATGAGGTAGGCTATACGGTAAGTAAGCACACGGGTTTTGCCCGAGCCCGGACCGGCTATGACCATTAACGGACCATTTTTAACCTGCGCGGCAGCCCTCTGCACATCGTTCAGTTCATTGAGATAAGACATGTTTCAAAGCTAAGAGAAAACATTTGGAGGCGAAACCGCAACACCGGAAAATTTATCAGCGGGGTGTGGGTTATTGTATTTTGCGAATATGAAATATTTCCTCTGAGAATCTTCCATCACAAATCATATCTTTAACCAGTGAATTTATATGACCAGAAATATAATTGGAAACTGCTGCTGCTTGTAGCCGGCTTAACTATTGTATTGGTGTCGGTGTGGTATAACAATATGCTTTCGAAAGAATTAGCTACAGAAGAAGAAAAGAAAATTCAGTTGTGGGCAAATGCTTATCGCAATCTCAACAATGCCGAAGAAAATACAGACATAGGGTTTCTCTTTGAAGTAATACAAAACAATACTACCGTTCCGGTAATCCTCACCGATGATAAAGACAGTATCTTTTTCTGGAGAAATATTGATTCGGTAAAAGCAATGCAACCGAATTATTTGTTCAATTTGCTGAACGAGATGCGAAAAAGCAAACCTCCGATTGTTATAGAAATTACTCCGGGCGATTACAGCTATATCTACTATAAAGAGTCGTATCCGTTGGTAAAACTGAAGTTTTATCCAGTCATTCAGTTGGGTATTATCGGCATATTTCTGATTGTGTCATACATTGCCTTTTCCAATTCGCGCAACGCGGAACAAAACCGAATTTGGGTGGGCATGGCAAAGGAAACCGCTCACCAGTTGGGCACGCCCATTTCATCGCTGGCAGCTTGGGTGGAATATCTGCGCGAATACAAAACCATTAACGATGCATCGGTAAACGAAATTGAAAAAGATGTGGCGCGCTTAGAGCAGATTACCGACCGTTTTTCAAAAATCGGCTCTTCTCCGGTTTTAGAATTGCAGAACATTGTGCCGAGCCTACAAAAAAACATGGACTATATCAGCAAGCGAGCTTCACAACAAGTGGAATTTTCGCTGAAAACCTCCGAGCGACTCATGGCATATTTCAACCCGCCATTGTTCGATTGGGTGATGGAAAATCTTTTGAAAAATGCATTAGATGCCATGGACGGAAAAGGTAAAATTATTATTGCAGCCGAAGAAGACGAAAAGCATGTGTTTATTGATGTTTCAGATTCAGGGAAAGGTATTCCGAAATCAAAATTCGATACGGTTTTCAAGCCCGGATACAGCACCAAGAAACGAGGCTGGGGTCTCGGTTTAGCTTTAGTGAAGCGCATTGTTGAAAAATATCACAAGGGTAAAATTTTTGTAAAACATTCAGAGCCGGGCAAAGGCACTACTTTCAGGATTGTATTGAAAAGAAAGCACTAACAAGATTGCCGTCCAAAAGAGTGAATAACAAACCATTCAGATAAACTGATGCAACTTTTAAAAAAACAAATGGTTTCAAAATCCCACAAATTTTCTGAAATAAATGCGTGGTTTTTTATTTGTAATTGTCAATGAATATTTTGTCTGCAGAATGATTCACCAATATTTTTTCATCTTTGATTTTTCAAACAATCAACCATGAAAGACGGAGTTTATTACAGCGAGTATTTACAGTTAGATAAAATTCTCAACGCGCAGCAATTAGAAAGCGATAAAGCGGCACAACATGCCCACGATGAAATGCTTTTCATCGTGATACATCAATCGTATGAATTATGGTTTAAGCAATTGTTGTATGAAGTGGGTTCGGTGATAGATATTATGTCGCAGCCCAATATCAGCGATAATTCGCCCGACCTTTATGCAGTTAATCACCGGTTGAAAAGATGTGTTACCATTTTGAATGTATTGGTTCACAAAATTGATATACTCGAAACCATGACTCCGCTCGATTTTTTGGATTTCAGAAATATGCTGCGTCCGGCTTCGGGTTTTCAGAGTATTCAATTCAAATTGTTGGAAGCACAATTAGGATTAAAAATGGATGCGCGACATGGAAAAGAATATTACACCAGTCAATTGAAGCCCGAAGATGTTGAAGTGATAAAAAATGCAGAGAATACCAAACCTCTCATAACGCTTGTGAATGAGTGGCTGGAGCGTATGCCTTTTTTCGACCATGACAAATATTGGAATCAGTTAAGTTCCAACGGAGAAAAACATCCTTTTTGGGAACAATACCACGCGCTATATTCGGGCAGTTTGGTTGAAGGAGAAAAATTCAATTTGGAACATTTTGAGGAAATATTTTTCTCTGTAAATAAAAATGAATCCTGGGCATTAAGCCCACGTGCCCGAAGATCGGCATTGTTCATCATGCTTTATCGCGATTATCCTTTAATGCAACTGCCCTATCAACTCATCAATGTGCTGCTTGATATTGACGAGTCCATTTCTACCTGGCGCTACCGCCACATGAATATGGTGCATCGCATGATAGGCACGCGCACCGGAACCGGTGGCAGCACCGGAAAGGGATATTTGAAAGGCGCGGTGGACAAGCACTACATATTTTTCGAATTTGCAGAACTCACCACTTACCTCATTGAAAGGCATAAACTTCCGCAGTTATCAAATCCTTTGAGCGAGAGGCTGGGATTTGTAAAAAATTAAAAACTATTTTCCGAAGAATTCTATTGTTCAATCATCACCTTCAAAATCGCGACTTGCCTGTGAAGAGTTTTCTTATCTTAGCGAAGTTTTTCAAAAAACCTATGCAGAAATCCATTATTCTTTTATTCGTTTTTTCCGCCATTTTAACCACGTTAAATGCTTGCAAGAAAGATAAATATCTCGAATCTGAAGCGCTCATTGTAAATGTATATGGCGACTGTGGATACGCCATCTACATGGATTTCAATGTGTTTCAGCCGCGCAACCTGCCCGATTCGCTTTTTATTGATAGTTTACCCGTTGTAATTTCATATAAGTTATTAGACAGGCTTCCTGAATGTTACGGAGTATTTCCGATTAAAGATGTCATGCACATCAGAACCATCGAAAAGAAACTTTGATGAATGATGCTTTCTGAAATTTTCAGTTTAATTTTCTCCCGCTTATCTTTTTGATCACAAATACCTGATAAATGAAAATTGCTATTGCCGGATGCGGAAACATGGGCTTGATATACGCCCGTGCTTTTCTCAAATACGATATTGTTTCGAAAGAAAATTTATTGCTTGCCGAAAAAAGCGAAACACGAAAACAAGAACTTGAAAAGCTGAACATTGGGCAGGTAGTAGTGAGCCACGACCTGAAAATTTCTGAGAGCGATATTATTATCATTGCTGTGAAGCCTCAGGATTTCTCTTCGTTGGCTACCGAAATTCAACCTATGATTTCTGAGAAAAACTTAGTCATTTCTATCATGGCGGGCATTACCATACCCTCACTCGAAAGCGCACTTCAAACAAAAAATATTGTAAGAGCCATGCCCAATTCTCCGGCAGAATTAGGTATGGGCATGACCGGATACAGCTGTATGCCTACACTTACCATGCAGCAAGTGCGCATGGCAGAAAATCTGTTGTCCACCACAGGTCGTTGTGTATTGTTTGAAGATGAAAATATGCTCGATGCAGTAACTGCCATGAGCGGTAGTGGTCCTGCATATTTCTTTTATGTAGTGAAACACATGATAGATGCCGGTAAACAAATGGGCATGGAAGAAGCCGTGGCATCCATGCTGGTGAAACAAACCATGACGGGCGCTTTTCACCTTATCAATACCGCTGGAAAATCGCTCGATGAACTCATTAAAGCAGTAGCTTCAAAAGGCGGAACTACCGAAGCTGCGCTTACGCATTTTAATGAAAACGGTGTTGGGAAAAATATTATTGAAGGCATGAAAAAAGCACAACAAAGGGCACAGGAACTTTCTAAATAGAATGGCAAAAATACTTTACTGTTCAGCAGACAATTGAACGGGGAACCGCCCCTTCTTAAATACCTGACGACCTTTGTTGATTCCTTTGCGAAGTTTTTTCTGCGCTTCTTCAGGCAACTGAATTATTTCATGACACGTTTCGCTGCAACAACCTTTATATTTCTCGCGGCAACTGTCGCATTGAATAAAAAGCAAGTGGCAGCCATCATTTACACAATTCACATGTCGGTCGCAAGGAGCATTACATTGATGACATTGAGCAATAATTTCGTCAGAAATTTTTTCGCCCAAACGCTCGTCAAACACAAAATTTTTGCCTTTGAATTTTATCGGAATGCCTAATTCATTGGCTCTTCTGGCGTATTCAATAATGCCACCTTCCAGCTGAAATACCTTTTTGAAACCCTTATGCTTATAATAAGCGCTGGCTTTTTCGCAGCGAATACCTCCGGTGCAATACATCACAATGTTTTTATCGCGGTGCGGCTCCAATATTTTTTCCACCACCGGCAAAGCTTCTCTGAATGTGTCCACATCGGGCAGCACGGCATTTTCAAAATGTCCTACCTCATGCTCGTAGTGATTACGCATGTCAACAATAATGGTGTTGGGGTCTTCAGCGAGCTTATTAAATTCTTCAGCTTTCAGATGCACCCCTTTGTCGGTTACATTAAAAGTGTCGTCATGCAGTCCGTCAGCCACAATTTTGGCGCGTACTTTTATATCGAGTACAAAGAACGATTTGCCATTGTCATCTACAGCAATATTCAATCGAATGCCGTTCAAAAACGGATAACTGTAAAGCGCTTCTCTGAATGCATCAAGATTTTCAGCAGGCAAGCTGATTTGTGCATTGATACCTTCCTGAGCAATGTATATTCTGCCCAATACGCCCAATTTTTCCAATTTCAGAAATAATTCGTCTCTGAAAATTTTGGGATTATCTAATTTCCAATAATGATAAAAAGAAAGCGTGGTGCGGGGGCGCGTATCTTCCTGAAGCAACTGTTTGAGTTGCTTTCTGTTGTATTTGTTGTGCAATTGC
>CAZFFP010000007.1:68166-75430 GCA_964518215.1 uncultured Chitinophagaceae bacterium | reverse complement strand
TTCTTTAAACTTTGTATTCAAATCATACAATCCTATTGCATAATCCGGGTTAAAAGCAAGTTCAAAAAAAGTTTAGGCGTTTTTTGCTTGACTGCTTATAGAAATCCTTTCTCTTTAATTTTTACTATTATAGATAGCATTACCGAAACCCAAAGCCACACTAAGCTTAAATTTTCAATTGAAAGCAAAGAATAAGCCGAAATATCTGTACAATGTGGTTAAATTCGCAGCCGCCTAAACTACAAGTGTCTAATCCCCGTAATACAAAATCCCGTCTCTCGTCATTTTTATTTTCGCCACAAAATTTATTGTATATTTGCGCTCGGATATTAAGAGGGGACAGCAAAGGTCCCCTTTTTTCGTTCAAAAACATGAAAACACCCGAGTTGTTGAAAGAGATGGTAGAGCGCGAAGTCAGTAAAATACTGGCAGACACCCCCGACCATTTTCTGGTAGAAGTGAAACTGTTACCGCATAACAAAATACAAGTGTTTGCCGATGCCGACACGGGTATTAAAATTGAAAAATGCGTGCGAATCAGTCGCGCTCTGGAGCAGGTACTCGATACTGAAAAGTGGTTGGGCGAAGATTACACACTCGAAGTTTCATCGCCCGGCATGGATGCCCCGCTCAAAGTGTTGAGGCAGTTTAACAGGCGCATCGGAAGAGAAGTAGAAGTGTTGAAACATGACGGAGTGAAAACCGAAGGAATACTGACCGGTGTGGATGAAAATCAGTTAACGCTCGAAACACAAAAGAAAATTAATAAAAAGGAAACCGTTACAGAAACCGTAAACATTCCTTTCACACAAATAAAACATACTAAACTGAAACTTAATTTTTAAACAATGAACAGCATAGAGCTAATAGAATCGTTCTCGGAGTTCAAAGACATGAAGAACATTGACCGCCCCACCATGATGAAGGTGTTGGAAGATGTGTTCAGAACATTACTGAGAAAAAAATACGGCACAGACGATAATTTCGACATCATCGTCAATACCGAAAAAGGCGATTTGGAAATTTGGCGCAGACGCGAAATTGTGGAAGATGGCGCAGTGGAAGACGACACCAAACAAATTGGTCTGACCGAAGCGCAACTCATCGAAC
The DNA here is from genome assembly GCA_964518215.1 of uncultured Chitinophagaceae bacterium. Taxonomy (GTDB): domain Bacteria; phylum Bacteroidota; class Bacteroidia; order Chitinophagales; family CAIOSU01; genus CAYSGX01. Next base: position 74,320 of record CAZFFP010000007.1, on the reverse strand, counting down.
CCGACTATCAGGTGGGTGAAGAAGCCTATGAACTTTTTGATATTGCCTCGTTTGGTAGAAGAGCCGTATTAGCCGCCCGCCAAACGTTGCTTTCAAAAGTAAACGAACTTGAGAAAGATGAGGTGTATAAAAAATACAAAGACCGCGTTGGCGACATCGTTTCCACCGAAGTATATCAGGTTTGGAAAAAAGAAATTCTGTGTCTCGATGAAGATGGCAACGAACTGTTGCTGCCCAAGTCTGAACAGATTCCTGCCGACTTCTACAAAAAAGGAGATAACCTTCGTGCCGTTGTGAAAAAAGTGGACATGAAAAACAACAACGTGGTGGTGATTCTGTCGCGCACCGACAATATGTTTTTATCGAAACTGCTCGAACTTGAAGTGCCCGAAATTTTTGACGGACTTATTGTTATTCGTAAAATTGTTCGCGAGCCGGGCGAAAAAGCCAAAGTTGCCGTTGAATCTTTTGACGACCGCATTGACCCCGTTGGTGCCTGCGTAGGCATGAAGGGTTCGCGTATTCATGGCATTGTGCGCGAGTTGAAAAACGAAAACATAGATATCATCAACTACACCAACAATCAAAGCTTAATGGTGCAACGCGCTTTAGCGCCCGCTAAAATCACTTCGATTGATATTGATAAAGAAAAGAAACACGCTTCCGTTTACCTGAAACCCGACCAGGTGTCGCTGGCTATCGGTAAAGGCGGCATGAATATTAAGTTAGCCAGCCGCATGGTGGACTTGAATATAGATGTGTTCCGCGAAGGCGAAGAAGAAACAGAATACGATATTGACCTCGATGAATTTTCTGATGAAATTGACGGATGGATTATTGATGTGCTGAAAGGCATCGGATGCGATACCGGACGCAGCGTGTTAAATCTCAGCGCGGAAGAATTGGTAAGGCGCACCGACCTTGAAGAAGAAACCATCAACGAAGTATTGCGAATTCTGAAAGCAGAATTTGAAGATTAATAATTCAATACGCTTATCATTTTTTCTGAGAAAAAATAATAGGCACAGCATATAAACTGAAGAAAGAAAATATTCACTAATCTGACTCCCTCATTGGAGCAGAAGGTGAGGCAAAGAACAACGAATGGCTGAAACAAAGCAAATACGAATACCGCAGGCCGCTACCAAATTTGGTGTGGGCGCGAGCACTATTGTTGACTATTTAAAAGGCAAAGGTCATGCAGTAACGCCCGCTACCAAACTCACGGACGAAATGTTCGATTTGCTGGCAAAAGAATTTCAGCAGGATGCTGCGTTGAAAGACAAAGCGGCACATATTGAAATAGGCAGCGCTTCCCGCGGCACTAAAGACCAGATTACTTTTGACGATATCAAGCCCGAATCGAAGAAGAAAGATGAGGAGCAAGAGGTTTTCATTAAGTCTTCTAATGTAACCACCGAAGTCAAATTCGATAAGAAAGAAAAAGAAGTTAAGAAAGAAGAGGAAACTCCGGCAGAGCCTGAGCCAAAAGAAAAGAAAACCACTATTGCAGGACCTAAAGTAGTGGGTAAGGTGGATATAGAAGACGCTGAAACAAAGAGGAAAGGAAAAGCAACCAAAAAGAAAATAGAAGAAGTAAAGGAGGAGGCTCCTGTAGAAGAAACTCCCGCTCCAGCAGAAACTCCGGAAACCACCACCACAGAAACCCCTGTTGTTGAAACGCCAGTCGAGGAAGTTCCCGAAGAAAAAGCTAAACCTTTCTCAGAAGTAGAACTTACCGAAACCAAGCGGGTTACTTTAGGCGGCATCAAAGTGATGGGCAAAATAGAATTAAAGCAAGAGCCTAAGCCCAAGCCTGCCGACAAAAAAGAAGCCCCCAAAGAAGGCGAATCGGCAGATGCCCGCAGACGCAGACGCAAGCGTATTCCGGTTACCGGAAAAGTAGATGTGGCTGCAGACAAAGACCGCAGAAGAGGCGATAGAAAAGACACCGGCAAAAAAGAAGGCGGTGGACCGATAATAGAAATTTCTGAAAAAGAAATTCAGGATAAAATAAAAGAAACACAAGCTAAACTTGCCGGACTGTTAAGGGGTAAGCGCAGCAAATCAGACTACAAACGCAAGCGCAGAGAAGAAGCCGCACAATCAGAATCTGACAAACCCGAAACAGGCAATCAACTCGAAGTAACAGAATTTATTTCGGTGAGCGAATTGGCAAGCATGATGAATGTGCCTTACACACAAATTATCAGTAAGTGCATGGAGTTGGGTGTTATGGTTTCAATTAACCAACGCCTCGATGCCGAAATCATCGAGTTGGTAGCAGGCGAATTCAATTTTGAAGTGAAATTTGTAAGCCTTGAAGACAAAGAGGACGAGATAGAAGAAATTGAAGATGCGCCCGAAGACCTGCGCGACCGCCCACCGGTAGTTACCGTTATGGGTCACGTGGACCACGGTAAAACCACCTTGCTCGATTTTATTCGCAAAGCCAAAGTTGCCGAAGGCGAAGCCGGAGGTATTACTCAGCATATAGGTGCTTATGAAGTAACTTCAGAATCGGGTAAAAAAGTAGTATTCCTCGATACACCGGGTCACGAAGCGTTTACCGCCATGCGTGCCCGCGGTGCAAAAGTTACCGATGTAGCGGTAATCGTAATTGCTGCAGATGACAGCGTGATGCCGCAAACCAAAGAAGCCATCAGCCACGCACAAGCAGCCGGTGTGCCCATGGTTTTTGCCATCAACAAAATAGATAAAGAAGGAGCTAATTCAGAAAGAATTCGGGAGCAATTGGCGCAAATGAATTTATTGGTGGAAGAATGGGGCGGTAAGTATCAGTGTCAGGAAATTTCTGCCAAGAAAGGCTTGAACATCGAAAAGCTGGTGGAAAAGATTTTGCTGGAAGCTGAAATGCTCGAACTGAAAGCAAACCCCGACCGCCCAGCGGTGGGAACAGTTGTAGAGGCAACGCTCGATAAAGGTCGTGGTTTTGTTGCCACAGTGTTGGTTCAAAACGGAACTTTGAAAGCGGGCGATGTGGTGTTGGCAGGCACTTGTATGGGCAAAGTGAAAGCCTTGTTTTCGTCACTCAACGAAAAAATTTCGCAAACCGGACCTTCTTCAGCCTGCACCATTCTCGGTTTGGATGGTGCGCCCCAAGCCGGTGAAAAATTCCATGTCATGGAATCGGAAAGCGAAGCCAAAGACATCATCAACAAGCGCAAACAAATTATGCGCGAACAAGGCATTCGCACCAAGAAACATATCACCTTAGATGAAATCGGCAGACGGTTGGCTTTAGGCAATTTCAAAGAACTCAATATCATCATCAAAGGCGATGTGGACGGCTCTGTAGAAGCGCTCACCGATTCGTTGCTCAAACTCTCTACCGATGAAGTGCAGGTAAAAGTGGTGTTGAGAGGCGTTGGACAAATTACAGAATCAGACGTGTTGCTGGCTTCCGCATCAGATGCCATCATCATCGGATTTAATGTTCGTCCTTCGTCCAATGCGAAGAAACTGGCAGAGCAGGAAAATATTCAAATCAAATACTACTCCATTATTTATAACGCCATCGAAGAAATTAAAACGGCTATCGAGGGCATGTTGGAACCCACTATCGAAGAGCGCATTACAGGCAATGTGGAAGTGCGTAATGTATTTAAAATTACCAAAGTGGGAACCGTTGCCGGTTGTTTTGTTACTGAAGGAAAAATTTATCGGGCATCTAAGGTGCGCGTGATTCGCGATGGCATTGTGGTGCATACCGGAGAACTTGCTTCACTGAAACGCTACAAAGAAGATGTGAAAGATGTAGTGTCGGGACAAGAGTGCGGTTTGGGCATCAAAAACTACAACGATATTCAGGTAGGCGACAACATTGAGTGCTACGAAGAGAAAGAAATTAAGCGGAAACTTTAATTGCTGCACATTTTCAGCATTCAATAATCCTTTATTTTTTAGCCCACGGTTTAAACCGTGGACTATATTATATCAGCTATTTCAAAAAACTCTCACTACAATCCCATAGCTTTGGTTCATGTTGCAGACAGTGCCCATGGAAAAAAAAGCTATAGCCCGGAAATATTATTTCCGAAGCAATAAATTTCCCGATGCACTCAATTTTGTTTCGAAGCTCAACTTTCGAAAATTATGGAATGCCATTAAAATTTTCATTTCTTATCAACTCTCTAAGTTTTCCGGAAAAGCCGTTCAATTCGGCTTGCCATTTACTGTTTCCATAGAGCCTACTACGGCTTGCAATTTGAGATGTCCCGAATGCCCCAGTGGATTACGTTCTTTCACACGAGCCACGGGAATAATGAAAATGGATTTGTTCGAAAAAACCGTAGGCGACCTTTCTAACCATTTGATGTATTTATATTTCTATTTTCAGGGCGAGCCTTATCTGCATCCTTCGTTTTTAGATATGGTGAAATTTGCTTCGGGGAAAAATATTTACACGGTTACCTCTACCAACACGCATTTTCTCAATGATGAGCAGGCGCGCAAAACTGTCGAATCGGGATTAGACCGAATTATTATTTCTATTGATGGCGCCACTCAGGAAGTGTATGAACAGTATCGGGTGGGCGGCAGTTTGAGTAAAGTTTTAAAAGGCGCTCAAAATCTTGTGAAATGGAAACGCGAATTGAAGTCGAAAACGCCACATATCATTTTTCAGTTTTTGGTAGTGAAACCCAATCAGCATCAGATAGATGAATTGTTCAGCATTGCGGCAGCAACAGGTGTTGATGAGGTGAAGCTGAAAACAGCACAGATATATAATTATGAGCAGGGCAGCGAATTGATTCCCGATATTGAAAAATATTCGCGCTATGCTTTACAAAAAGATGGCAGTTATAGAATCAAAAATTCGTTGTTGAATCATTGCTGGAAACTCTGGCATTCGTCTGTAATTACATGGGATGGAAATGTTGTGCCTTGTTGCTTCGATAAAGATGCCGCACATAGCATGGGTTCGTTACAACATTCAGATTTTAAAACTATCTGGAACAACGACAGGTATTTCGATTTTCGAAAAGCCATCTTGCGTTCGCGCAAAGAAATTGACATTTGTAAAAATTGCACTGAAGGGCTGCAAGTTTGGACTACCGAATAAAGGGATTACTTCCTTATCTCCCCGTGCCGATAATTCTGTGTGATTCGGCTAATTTTTGATGAATCTGATTGGTAATGATGTGGTAAAACATCACAAAATCGGACCCCAAACTATAAAGCGGATAAGTGAATGTTGCGGGCTTGTTTTTCTCGTAAAAGAAATGACCTGCCCAGGCAAATCCATATCCGCAGAAAGGAAGCAAAACGAGCATCCACCATTTCTGAAACAATATGGCTGCAATAAGAATTAAGAAAAAGCCGAGCGTTCCGGTGAAATGCATTTCCCGGCAAATCGGGTTGGAATGCTCGGTAAGGTAATAAGGATAAAAATCCTTAAAGGTTTTATACTTTTTTTCTGTTGACATTTGTTGATGTATTGAGCTTGGAAGTTACTTGGCTTTCGTTTTATTTCCAAGCCTTTTTCAAATATTGTATTTTGAGCCGCAATAAGAATAAGAATATGATGAAAGATTTTTTGATGGCAATTTGTTTTTTCCTGATTTCGGCAAACGCATTTGCACAACCCGATGATGCTCATTTCAAGCAGGGAATTTTTTTCTTTCAGCAAGGCAATTATAAAGAAGCGATTGAAAATCTGAAACAATCATTAGCGAAACTTCCGAATGATACTTATGTGAATCAATACTTAGGCTATTCTTATATGTATGCAAAAGATTACAAAGCTGCCGAAACGCATTTGAAGAAAGCCGCAAAATTAAATCCGACACTCATAGAAGTATATGTGGCATTGGGATATGTTTACAACGAATCGAAAAAACCGAAAGAATCTTTGCAATGGCTCGACCGCGCACTCGCCATGAATCCGAATTATGCCGAAGCATGGAACAACAAAGGCGTTTCGCTACACAAGCTTGGCAATTACCGCGTGGCAATTGAACATTTCAACAAAGCCATACAATTGGATTCCACTTTAGCTCATGCTTATAAAAACCGGGGAACGGCAAAATTCTACAATCAAAATATTTCTGCACCGCATCAATCAGATGTTTTATCGGCAATAGCAGATTTCGACAAAGCGCTTCATTATGACCCTTCGCTTTCGCTTGCC